>CASFUI010000379.1 GCA_949297565.1 uncultured Eubacteriales bacterium | reverse complement strand
CGCCATCTCAGAGCTTTCCGTGGAATGGAGATTTCTCCATCACAGATTATTGTCGGAGCCGGAACAGAATATCTCTATACGCTTCTTATACAGCTGCTGGGACATGATAATATATTTGCCGTCGAGGATCCCGGGTACGGCAAAATACGTCAGATTTATAAGAGCAACAGAACTGAGTGCATAAGTATTCCTATTGACGACGAGGGTGTAAATATAACCGCTCTCACTGAAAGCAGCGCGGATATTCTGCACCTTTCGCCCTCTCACCACTATCCGACAGGTATCGTTACACCTATAAGCAGACGATATGAGCTGCTGGGCTGGGCATTAAAAGCCGACAGCCGCTATATTATTGAGGATGACTATGACAGCGAATTCCGCCTTTTAGGAAAGCCTATCCCGTCACTTGAGAGCATTGACGTATCAGAGAAGGTTATCTATATGAACACATTTACCAAGACACTGTCTCCGACCATACGAATAAGTTATATGGTTCTTCCGGTATCACTTATGGAAAAATTTAAAAAACAGCTTAATTTTTATTCATGCACAGTCTCAAATTTTGAACAGTACACCCTGGCGGCATTTATCGAAAACGGATACTTCGAAAAGCATATCAACCGCATGCGCATTTTATACCGCAGACAGCGTGATATGTTTATAGATGCAATCAACAAAAGCCCTCTGTCAAAACTTGTCACAATACATGAGGAAAATGCAGGACTTCACTTTCTGCTTCATGTTGACACCGAGCTGACCGATGAAGAGCTTACCGTGAGAGCGGCAGACAACGGTCTTAAAATTTCTTTTCTGTCCGGCTACTATGCCGATAAAAACGCTGCTGTTTCTCATACGCTTGTAATAAATTACTCCGCCCTCACACAGGAAAAAATAAAAGAAGTCGTAGAGCGTCTGTACAGGTGCTTAACGGACGCTGAAAAATGATTTAAATATTGCTTAAAAAGCGCAGCATTCCGGAATATCCCAGTGCTGCGCTTTGTTTATCTGTTAATTATTTACAGTTCCTTCAGAACTTCAAGAATGAATTTCCATGTTCTCTCCACAGAAGAAATGCTCAACCTTTCCTTTGTAGTGTGAATATCCATGATATTAGGTCCAAATGAAACACAGTCAAGCTTTCCAAGCTTATCGGCTATAATACCGCACTCAACTCCCGCATGAATTGTCTCAACTTTAGGCTTTTCGTTATACATTTTCTCGTATACAGCTACCATTTTATCGCGAAGATATGAATCGCGCACATATTCCCATGCTGGATAAAGTCCGCTCATCTCGCATTTTCCGCCGATAAATCGCATAAATGCCTTGATTTTATCTACCAGAAAATCCTTTTCCGAGCCAAGAGAGCTGCGGACTGAGTAATAAAGAACAACTCCCTCACTGTTTTCCTTTATAATGCCTAAATTGAGAGAAGTCTGAACAAGCCCCTGAATATCGTTGCTCATCTTCTGAACTCCATACGGAAGCTGTATCAGCGCCATAATCAGCTTTTCAGACGATTCATCAGAAAATACATCATATGAATTTTCCTGATTTTCGAGAGAGACAGTGATTTTAAGCTCCTCGTCTGTCGCTGCATATTCGTTCTTTATATCTTTTTCAATCAGCCCGATTTCATCCTTCACTGTATCTGTGTCACAGGCATTGATAATCAGCTCTGCCTGAGCTATCTTGGATATTGCGTTATCCTTCTCTCCGCCCGAAATTGACAATATGGAAAAACCGGTCTTTTGAGACAGCTTGAATAACACTCTGCCCATAAGCACATTGGCATTGGCGCGCTGACAGATAATCTCCGTGCCGGAATGTCCTCCACGAAGCCCGTCAATCTTTATTTTACAGAGCACGCCCTTCTTTTGGCATTTCTCAACCGGAACAGTACATGCAGCAGTTCCTCCGCCTGCACAGCCTGCCAGAAATATCCCCTCCTCCTCGGAGTCTATATTCATCATAATTCTTCCTTTTATGTCAGACAGGTCAAGAGCGGCGGCTCCCAGCATGCCAATCTCCTCATCAACTGTAAAAATCGCCTCCAGCGCCGGATGCTCATACTTGTCCGAGGCAAGAAGCGCAAGACTGTATGCAATCGCTATTCCGTCATCACCGCCCAGCGACGTTTTCTTCGCATAGAGATAATCTCCGTCAACCTCAAGGTCAAGCCCGTCATTTTCCATGTCTTTTGTACAATCGGCGTCCTTTACAGCAACCATATCAAGATGTCCCTGCAGAATAACCGTCGGCTTGTCCTCATAACCGGCTGAAGCCTCTTTCCAGATAATAACATTATAGCTTTCATCCTGACGATATTTAAGACCGTGCTCTTTGGCAAATTCAACACAGTAATCGCTTATTTTTTTTACATTTCCCGAGCCGTGAGGTATACTGCACAGTTCGCCAAAATATCTGAATACGTCTTTAGGCTGCAAATTATCCGTAACTTTTCCCATATTTACTATAAACCTCCGTCTGAAGCAAAAGCTTCTTAATTCATTTTAATCTTAATTATAATCATTTTGAGTACAATTATCAATATGCCCTCTCACCCCTGAGCAGCTTATCAAGCATATCTGACAGCGGCTCCATTGCATTTTTTACCTCCTGTACAGTGTTAGTCTGTGCCCCGGCTTCAATGAGCATTGATTTTCCTCTCTCGTGAAGGCAGTATCTGTACGCATTAATATATATACGTCTGAGAAATCCCGGATAATACGCCTCTCCCAGAAGATGCATCTGAAGACTCATTGCAAGATTGTCGTCTCTGAACGGGTTATACAGATAGCCTATATCTCCGTTTACATTGCTGTAGCTCAAACCGTTAAAAAACATAATTTTCGCTGTCTGCTTTCCGTCTATCTCCGTCACAAGGTGTGTTGTATCCGCCACCCCGTCTCTGTGAAGGTCTATTACAACCTCAATGGACGGATTTGCTTCCAGAATTTTCTCAATTCCCTGCTCCGCATATGTGTACGCCTTGCTTCTGTCAAGTTTTCCGTCAACATAATCATATATGCTTCTGTCATGAATAACATTATACCCCTTCTGTGTGAGAAGCTCCGTCAGATAATCTCCCACTCCAAGAATTGAGGTAGAATCATCGCCCTCAACAGAATCAATAAACGTCTCCTGGGAATGGGTATGGAAAATAAGTATCTGCGGAGTCGACGCGTCGTGTGAGATTGTCATATCCTTGTCTAAAAATTCCTGAGGTCTGAAGATATCTGTTGTCAGACTTGTAATGCTTGTTACCGTATAAAAACGCTGTGTAAAATTATAATCATTAAGGCTTGCCCTGTCATAGGTTGTGCCTGTAATTACGTTTCTTGAAATAACATCTGAGACGACTGACGGCGGCGTGTCGGACTGACTTTGTGTCTGCGCACTCTCTGTGCTCTCCTCCTCGCTCTGCATCTGCGTTTCGCTCTCCTGCTCCGTCACGGCTATAACCTCCTGCCCCATTGCCTCGATATAGGTATATGTCTGACATGACTCCCCCTGTTCAGCATACATTCTGTAATATTCACCCGAAGGGTATAAGTCACTTAAAATTGTATTTTTAAGCGACTGATCAGAAGCATTTTCTGCCTGGCTGTAACATACATATGAAGGGATTCCTGCCTCAATAAAAAATTTACCGACACCTTTCATCAATGTTTTCATGAAACCTGTCGATGTTATAATTTTTACTGACGCAAATATAAGAATAACTGCTGTCAATAGAACAGCTAGTCTGTATTTTTTATTAAACATTCAAATCCTCCATGCCGCATGGTAAAACAACAGAGCAAAGAGTCCGCAAGTGAACTCCTTCGCGAGGCGCGGATTCGTTAGAATAATTGTCTGTGCCTCCGCCCATACCACTAATTTATATGTGCGTAAAAATACATTTATGATTAAGCATTTATGAAGAATCAGAATGCTGAAAAAATACACCCGTCACAAATTCTGCGGATATTCTACCACGAATAAACCACTTTATTTATCGAATCAGCTATTATCTCAGCTATTGTCCTGACACATGCGTCAACATCTTTTGGCGTTACATACATATCCGCCAGATGCTTAGGAACTTTAGACCAATCTTTTGTGACATCACTCACGATAGTTGCCGCATCAATTACTGTTGGCACGCCGATAGCAAGAACAGGAACACCTATGCTGTCAAATGTGATGCCTACACGGTGATTTCCGACGCCTGAGCCCGGATTTATTCCTCTGTTTGAGAGCTGGACTGTAGTATTCAGCCTTTCTGTATTTCTTGCGGCAAGCGCGTCAATGGCAATAACAATTCCCGGCTTAGTTTCCCGCACTATTCCCTTTATAATCTGGG
>CASFUI010000378.1 GCA_949297565.1 uncultured Eubacteriales bacterium | reverse complement strand
GTAATTATTCTTACGAATCCGCGCCTCGCGAAAGAGTTCGCAAGCGAACTCTTTGTTCTATTTTTTAGATTTCTTTTTTCTTTCGGTAAAAGAACAGCTTATCATACTCATATCCAAGCTCGCGGTAATTGATAATCTGTTCTGTATTTCCAACAAAGAGACACCCGTCAGGGCGCAGTGACTTATTGAACTTTTTATATATATCCTGCTTTGCATCCTCTGTAAAATAAATCATTACATTTCTGCAGACAATTAAATGACAGCCTGAAGGATAAACATCCTTGAGCAGATTAGACTTTTTAAATTCCACACATTTTTTAATCTCGTCGCTGATTTTATAAAAACGGTCGCCCATCTTTTCAAAATATTTATTCTTATACTCATCCGGCAGACCCTTGAGACTTGCAGCCGCGTATACGCCGTCTCTCGCCTTTTCAAGCACCTGATCGTCAATATCCGTAGCTATAATGTGTATTCTGCTCATAGGGACTTTTTTTGCCATAACCATAGCAAGCGAATACGGCTCATCACCGGTAGAACATGCTGCGCTCCATATCTTCAAATTCTGCCCGAACTTATTCAGAAGGTCCGGAAGTATCACATCCTCAAGAGTCTTCCAGAGCGAAGGATTGCGGTAAAATTCAGACACATTAATAGTAAGATAATTAACGAACTGATCCATAAGCTCGCGATTTGTCTTAATAGCCTTGCTGTAGCTGTCATAGCCGTCATATTTATTCCGCTCAATAAGAGAATCTATTCGTCTCTTCATCTGGCGCTCCTTATAAGCATTCAAATCAATCCCTGTATTCTGCAGTACAAAATCCTTAAAACCCTCATAATCTCTAATCATATTCCCTCATTTCCGTGACTAAGACACAAATATTTATCAATAACAACCTGAATTCGTCAAATCTGCTGACGCTATTTTAACATATTAAAATAAAAAAATCTTCATTTCACAATAAATTTTCTATTATTTTTAAAAAATTTCTGCTAAAATCTTTTTTAAATAATTCATACAGTTTATAATCAGCTTGCCTTTATAAAATTATGCCATCATATATTATCCGGCAACAGCACAGATAACGCAAACCATTAATACCGCAGACAAGCTGATGTTGAATAGAATAGAACAGAAAGGATACAAACAATCATGGATGACGAAACTCTTTTAAGACGAAAAATTCTGGACACGGCTAACAAATCATACCGTCAGAATATTTATACATACACAAATTTTTTGAGTATAAGTGAACTTGCCGTATATAGTTCAATGAAAAAAGAACTTGCCTTTGCCTCCCCTGAAACCTTCGGCGGAAATGAAGCCTGTGAACGGCAGCTTATACGTTTTGGAAGTCCTGAAGCCTTTGGCTACGAAGACAATTATCCTATAGACATAATAAAAATATCCCCGCTCACTCCCAAATTTGCGGAGGAACTCGGACACCGCGATTATCTGGGAGCACTTATGAATCTGGGAATAGAGCGCAGTCTTTTAGGAGATATAATAATAAAACAAAAGGATGCATATTTATATTGTCTAAACCATATTTCCGGTTTTATTGCTGAAAATCTTAAAACTGTGCGTCATACACATGTAAATGCATCACTGTGTGAACAGGCTCCCGAAAACATAAAGCCGGTACTCTCAGAATTTGAGATTATAGCCGCTTCTGCCAGAGTGGACGCAGTAGCCGCCGCTCTCACAAAGCTTTCAAGAAACGCTTGTCTCAGCCTGTTTTCTTCCAAAAAAATATTTGTGAACGGTCTTGTTACAGAAAACAACAGCTCACAGCTAAAACCAGGAGACATACTCGTAATAAGGGGATACGGAAAATTTATATTTGACGGATGCGGAAGTGAGACGCGCAAAGGCAGAGTATATATACACATGAAAAAATATGAGTAGACAATCAATTAAAATATATATGTAAAAAGGTGCCGTTTTTCGGCACCTTTTTACAGTTGATTATATTTTATTAACTCTATTATTCAGCGTCATCAGTTGAATATTCAACAGGCGCCTTATCAGCCTCATCTGCAAGAAGCGCTTTCATGCTAAGGCTGATCTTCTTCTCTGCCTCATTGATATCAACAACCTTAGCCTCAATCTCCTGTCCGATAGACAAAACATCTGACGGCTTATTGATATGCTCTCTTGAAATCTGAGAGACATGAAGAAGTGCATCTACACCTTCCTCAAGCTGAACAAATGCACCAAAATCAGTCATTCTCGCAACAGTTCCCTTGACAACATTGCCTACGGCATACTTAGTTGCCGCGTCATTCCATGGATTTAAATCAGGATATTTAACACTGAGCGCAATCTTTGAGCCATTAATTTCTTTAATAAAACACTTAACAGAATCTCCAACCTTATAAATCTTCTTTGGATTCTCTGTTCTGCCCCATGACATCTCAGAAATATGAAGAAGACCGTCCACACCGCCGAGGTCAATAAACGCGCCAAAATCCGTCACATTCTTAACTGTGCCTTCTATTGTATCGCCCTCATGAATCTTCTCAAGAAGCTCCTTCTGAGCCTTCTCCTTAGCAGCAACGATTAACTGCTTGCAGTCGCCGATTATTCTTCTCTTCTTAGGATTGTATTCCGTAATAACAAATGATACTTCCTTGTCCTTGTATACAGATAAATCCTTTACATATGTATCCGAAACAAGACTAGCCGGAATAAATACTCTAGTCTCATCAATCATAACTCCAAGACCGCCGTTCATAACCTGGCTTACTGTCGCCGTGATAACAGTCTGATTATTAAATGCCTCCTCGAGCTTCTTGCTGCCCTGCTCAGCCACAAGACCTCTTCTTGAAAGGATAACTTGTCCCTCGCCGTCATTTACCTTGCGTACCTTTGCCTGCATCTCATCTCCGACATTGACTACTTCTCTTAAATCAACATTAGGATTAGATGAGTATTCACTGCGTGTGATAATTCCATCTGCCTTGTACCCAATGTTAAGGATAATCTGGTCTTCCTTAACGTCAATAACAGTGCCGTCAACAATCTCCCCTGTATGTATTTGCTTAATTGATTCCTCTAACATCTCTGCAAAACTCTCTGACATTAGTGTAAACCTCCTCGATAATATTGTTTGGGGTCGATGCCCCTGCTGTAATACCTATGCATTCTGCTCTGCCCAAACTTTTCAAGTCAAGGTCGTTCATCGTTTGAATGTAAAATGTATCATCACATTCCTTTTTACAGATTTCATACAGTTTTCGCGTATTGGAACTGCTGCTCCCGCCGATAACAATCATTGCATCAGCACGCTTTGCAATTTCTCTTGCCTCTGTCTGTCGTTCCTCAGTTGCATTACAAATTGTATTACGAATGATAATATTGTAACCCTTTTCCGATATAATTTCAACTAATTCTTTAAATTTATTGTAATTAAATGTCGTTTGAGACACAATACAAACTGTTCTGTTTTTATCAAGAGACAAATTTTCAGCCTTTTCTTTTGTGTCTACAACATAGGTATCGGAAATTGACCACCCCATAATCCCCTCAACCTCGGGATGTTTTTCGTTGCCTATAATAACTATCTGGCTGCCCTTGCTGCTCTCTTCCCTTACTATCTTATGTATTTTAAGGACAAAAGGGCAGGTCGCGTCGACAACCTCTGAACTCCGGTCTGCAAGTTCATCATAAACCTTCCTTGAAACACCGTGAGAACGTATAATCACAGTGGAAGCTTCCGGAAGCTCGTCCGCGTTGCTTATAACATGTACTCCCTTTTGCTCTAAGTCCTTCACCACCTCTTCGTTGTGAATAATCGGTCCGTAAGTGAATACATTTTCACAGCCGCACTTACTGTATACAGTATCCACAGCCCTTCGGACTCCGAAGCAGAAACCTGCCGATTTTGCAAGAATTACCTCTCTCATTGACGCTCCTTTATTATCTGTTCTATATGGTCAACAACCTCGTCTACAGTCATCTCCGAGGTGTCTACTAAAACCGCATCCTCAGCCTGTTTAAGAGGAGAAATTTCCCTGTGCATATCCTGATAATCACGCTCCTCAATATCAGCCTTTATCGTCTCATAACTGCACGGCTCATTTTTCGCTGAAAGCTCATCAAATCTTCTCTTTGCTCTGGCATCGACGCTCGCCGTCAGATATATTTTGCAGAAAGCATCCGGCAGCACTGTTGTTCCTATATCTCTTCCATCCATAATAACATTGGCTTTTTTTGCAAGCTGTCGCTGAAGCTCCACAAGCTTGCTTCTCACCGCCGCGTATTTAGATGTCTTTGACGCCATTCTTCCGGTCTCCTCTGTCCTCAGAAGGTGTGTAACATTGTCTCCGTTCAAAATAACCTGCTGAACTCCGTCAATATATTCAATAGTAATATCAACCCCCAAGACGGCAGCCTCAATCTCACGCTCATCATCGGGATTTACATTGTTCTGCGAAAAATATACTGCCATAGCGCGGTACATAGCTCCTGTATCCACATAAATATAATTCAGTTTAGCCGCCAAAAGCTTGGCGATAGTGCTTTTTCCTGCCCCCGCCGGGCCGTCAATAGCTACAGAATAACTCATCTTTATTTTCCTCCGATTTATTTCATTTCCTGTCCTGCATGCGTGCCGGCTGCATATCCGGTTGACCATGCCACCTGAAGATTAAAACCTCCCGTCACTGCGTCAACGTCTAAAACTTCCCCGGCAAAATATATATTTTTAACAAGCTTAGACTCCATTGTGGCAGGATTAATCTCCTTTACACAGACGCCTCCCTGAGTGATTATCGCCTCGTTAAATCCCCGAAGCCCCGTGAGTGTGAGTCTTAAATTCTTCAGCAGCTCCACAAGTCCTCTGCGCTGCTGTCTTGTTATTTCATTCACCCTCTTATCATCAGGAATTCCGCTCAACATAATTATAACAGGAATAAGTTTCTTTGGAAGCAGTTTATCTAATGAATTTTTAAAAGCTTTATTCTTATTTTCGTCAAAATCCCGCAGAATTCTCTCGTCAAGATGTTCCTGCGAAAGCGCCGGCTTAAGATCAATGGAAAGCGTGAGCTTTTTTTCACGTATTATCCCCGCGGCATAGCTGCTTGCAGACAGCAGGGTCGGTCCGCTCACTCCGAAATGAGTAAACAGCATCTCGCCGAAATCAGAGTAAATGACCTTTTCTCCGTCCATGAGTTTTACGGAAACATTTTTCAGACTAAGCCCCTGAAGCTGCCTCTCCCACTCCTGTTCTACATTAAACGGCACAAG
>CASFUI010000377.1 GCA_949297565.1 uncultured Eubacteriales bacterium | reverse complement strand
TGGATATATGCTGATTGTTATCTGCATAGGTCTGTTTTTTGCAAAACGAGCACAGGCAAATTCGGAAAATTATTTTCTCGGCGGACGTTCTCTCGGACCGTGGGTCGCAGCCATGAGCGCGGAAGCTTCGGACATGAGCGGCTGGCTGCTTATGGGACTTCCGGGAGTCGCTTACTGGTGCGGAGTTGCGGACGCAGCATGGACTGCCATCGGACTTGCTCTGGGAACATACATAAACTGGCTTATTATAGCAAAACGTCTGCGCCGGTACTCTTCAATATCCGGAGACGCTATAACTGTGCCTGATTTTTTAAGCAACAGATTCCATGAAAAAAACAAGGTAATTCTCGGACTGTCTGCTTTATTTATTCTTGTGTTTTTTACCGTTTACGCCGCAAGCTGTTTTGTCACATGCGGAAAACTTTTTTCTACACTGTTTGGAGCATCATATCATTCAATGATGATTGCAGGAGCGCTGTTTGTTGTAATATATACATTTATCGGCGGCTTCCTTGCTGAGAGCGCATCGGATTTTATGCAGGCAGTTGTAATGATTATAGCTCTGCTCACAATACTTATTCTCGGAACATATTCTGCAGGAGGTATAGGTGCGGTAATCGAAAACGCAAAAAGTATTCCTGGATATTTCTCCATGACGTCAACAGCAGTTCCAAGCACTGATGCCAACGGCGTCCAGCAGATTGCAAACGGAGCAGCAGTGTTCGGAGCAGCCGGAAAATATGATTTTTGGCATATTATATCAACTCTCTCATGGGGACTGGGATATTTCGGCGTACCGCAGGTACTGCTCAGATTTATGGCTATACGCAAAGAGAGCGAGCTCAAAAAATCAAGAAGAATTGCCACAGTATGGTGCGTAATATCTCTTTTCTGCGCCGTGAGCATTGGATTAATCGGAAGAGCATTATTTCCTGCAAGCGAGGCGCTTTCAACAGCAAGCAAGGCGGAAAATGTCTTTGTTGAAATGTCTCAGGCGCTGCTTCCAGCCGTTATGGCAGGAATTGTCATGGCAGGCATACTCGCCGCTACCATAAGCTCCTCAGATTCCTATCTGCTGATTGCAGCATCTGCTTTTTCAAAAAATATCTATGAGGGTATTATTAAAAAGAATAACGCGGACGACAAAAAGGTAATGAATGTATCAAGAATTGTTCTTCTGCTCATAGCATTAGTAGGTCTGATAATAGCGTGGGATGAAAACAGCGTTATTTTCACTTTAGTATCATTCGCGTGGGCAGGATTTGGCGCAACTTTCGGTCCTGTTATGCTTTTTTCACTTTTCTGGAAACGCATCAACCGTTCAGGCGCGATTGCCGGAATGATTGCAGGCGGACTTTCTGTGTTCATATGGAAACAGTTTTTAAAACCGCTTGGCGGTATGTGGGGAATATATGAGTTATTTCCTGCATTTATAATTTCATGTATTGTAATTATTGTTGTTTCGCTCTGCACTAAAGCGCCGTCTAAAGAAATAACGGATGAGTTTGAACTTGCAGCCGGCAAGCAGCAGCAATAGCCTCATATGACATTTTCAGACTGACACAGATTTACAAAAAAAGTACCAAAAGCCATAAAACAGCTTTTGGTACTTTTTTAATATATGACCATTATCACTACATCATTTATATTCCGTTCCCAGCCAGAAACGCTCTACCTCACCTACAATCGAGCTGTCTCTCCCCTTGACTGTACATGAGCACAGGCTTCCCTGAGAGTTATAAAAATACAGCTTATTCTTATAATACAGAGTGCTGGATGTATCGACATTTTCCCCTACCTCGCTCATTTTCACCTCGGAGTCGGAAAGATTTTTCCTGTAGTACTGTACTCCATCCCGTATATACGTCACTGCCTGAGCTGTATTCTCAACAAGATTCAGCGAGCCGTCACAGACACTATCAGCCAGCACCTTGAGCTTTCCGTCATTAATGCTCACAAGCTGATTATTCTCATCGACAGCGGCAATAGTACTGCTGTCTGCCAGATACACGATATTTGACGCGCTGCCAAGCTTAACCACAGTCTTAAATACAGGCTCCGTATCCTTCTTTAGAGACGCAAAGCTTACCTGTCCCGAATTTACGACATAAACTATATCCTTTTCATAGACAAACTCGATTCCTGCTCCTGAAAATTCACCTATATACACATCTTTGCTGTTCTTTGAAGCAATACTGTGATAATAACAGCCGTTATTCACACTGTAAATAAACCCGGACGCATTGTCGGAAGAATTCACTATTGACGCGCTGTACGAATAATGCCCCTCGGAACTTTCTTTAAGCGCATAGATATTTTTTGCATCATCGGATATGACTTTCTTCTGCTGGTCCTTCTCATAATTAAATGTATACAGAGCACCGTCTGAAGAATTAAATATCAGTGTATTTTTAGCGCTGTAAACATAAACATTTGAGAGTTCTGCCTCAAGCTCAACAATAACTCCGTGAATATTGTCATCCTTCTCTTTTTCGAGCCTGCTAACCATAAGTGAGGTCTGACCGAGAGAGCCCTGGTCGTTTATAATCTCCGTGTCCTTATAAATAACCGTTCCCTTCTCGCTTACATAGACAATCTCCTTTTCCCTTGAGCTCTCGGCAAGTCTTACGCAGACACTGCTGTTCCATACAAATAACGCATACTTAGCGCGCTCCTCGTCATAAACAACAGCCGCAAAATATTTCCCGTCAGCAGCCGCCATGCTCTGAATAATACTGTCCATGTCAAAATCAGAAGGAAATTCCGGCGTGTAGAATGTATCCTGATTAACCTCAAAGACCGCATCCTGCCGGCTGCATACCAACAGGCTGTCCAATCCCGCGACATTATATATTTTATCGTTATAGCTCATATAGAGCACAAAATTCTTGCGCGTCGCAAGCTTGTATATTCCGAAACCCGCCGCGGCAGCAAGTACAAGGATGACAAACACCGATATTATTTTTTTTATATGCTTCCTTTTACCTTTGACGGCCTGTTTTGCGCGCCCCGCTGTCTTTGCTGCTGTCTTTGCAGCAAACTTTCCTCCGTTTTCCCTGAGACGCCTTATAATCTCATCCGGCAGAAGCTCCTCACTTTCGGACTCATTATCAGAAGAAGCAGACCTTTCAACAGCCTGCTTCTCCTCATACGCCCTCCTACGCTTCAGGTAATCTGCATTATTAACGATAACTTCCGGTCCGCTGCATCGCGGACACTTATCCCCCTCATATTCCTGACCACATTTAGGACATATCATAAATTAACCTCATGTCACAAATCAAAATGTAAATTTATCTGCAAAATAAGCCTTTAAATCAGCTATCTTAATTCTCTCCTGCTCCATTGTGTCTCTGTCACGCACAGTGACAGCACCGTCCTCCTCAGAGTCAAAATCATAAGTAACGCAGAACGGAGTACCGATTTCATCCTGTCTTCTGTATCTCTTTCCGATATTTCCCCTGTCGTCAAACTCGCAGTTATATGTTTTTGAAAGCTCGGCGAAAACCTTTTCAGCCCCCTCGTTCAGCTTCTTAGAAAGAGGAAGCACACCAATCTTGACAGGCGCAAGCGCAGGGTGGAAGTGAAGCACAGTTCTCATATCACCGCCCTCAAGCTCCTCCTCGTCATACGCAGAGCAAAGAAACGCGAGCGTAACTCTGTCGGCGCCAAGCGACGGCTCAATGACATAAGGAATATACTTTTCTTTAGTCTCATCGTCAAAGTACGACATATCCTCACCTGAAACCGTCTGATGCTGTGTGAGGTCATAGTCTGTTCTGTCGGCAATTCCCCAAAGCTCACCCCAGCCGAATGGGAACAGGAACTCAATATCCGTAGTTCCCTTGCTGTAAAAGCAAAGCTCCTCAGGAGAATGGTCTCTCGCGCGCATCTCATCGTCCTTAATTCCTAAAGTCTTAAGCCAGTTTATACAGAACTCTCTCCAGTACTTAAACCACTCAAGGTCTGTTCCAGGCTTGCAGAAAAATTCAAGCTCCATCTGCTCAAACTCTCTTGTTCTAAATGTAAAGTTACCCGGTGTAATCTCATTTCTGAATGACTTGCCAATCTGGCCTATACCGAAAGGAACTTTCTTTCTTGATGTTCTCTGCACATTTTTAAAATTCACAAAAATACCCTGTGCTGTCTCCGGTCTTAAATATACTGTGTTTTTTGCATCCTCGGTAACGCCCTGGAATGTCTTAAACATAAGATTAAACTGTCTGATTTCCGTAAAGTTATGCTTTCCGCATGTCGGACAGTTTATCTCATGCTCGTCGATAAAGCTCTTCATCTGTTCCTGAGTCCAGCCGTCAACAGAGCCGCCGATATCAAAATTATTTTCTTCAGCCCAGTCCTCAATCAGCTTATCGGCACGGAAACGCTCATGACATTCTCTGCAGTCCATCAAAGGATCAGAAAACCCTCCGAGATGTCCTGAGGCAACCCACGTCTGAGGATTCATAAGAATAGCGCAGTCCACCCCTACATTGTAAGGGTGGACTGCGCTATTCTTAAGCTCTACGCCGAGATTTCCGTAATCCCATGTATTTGCCAGTCCTCCGTATATCTCAGAGCCAGGATACACAAATCCTCTTGCCTTTGCCAAAGCAACAATTTTTTCCATCGTCTTTTCCATTTTTCTTCTACCTCCATTGTCCAGGACATATCTGTCCCGGACTGCAATATGCAAATAATTTTATAACATTTATCCTCGTATGACAAGCGCAAATCTATTCTTCCCACGGTCTTATCCTGTACTTTGCCCCGATTTCATCACATATTTTGCGGCATTGCTCCTCTTCCTCATGGCTTATTGTCGTATCGACCGTCGTCATAACAACATTAGGCACATATTTTGTACATTCCTTTGCAAATGACAGCATCTCGTCAAACGAATCCTCTCCGAATTTGCTGCGGACAAGCTCGGCATACCGCTTTTTGTCCGGGTCATTTAAGCTGATTGAGACCGTGTCAACAATACCTTTCAGCTCCGGCACAATGTCTCTTTTATTTATAAGATTTCCTACGCCGTTGGTGTTAATTCGTATCGGCTTGTTGTATTTTTTCTTTACATACGCCGCAACCTCTTTAAGCACATCAAACGCCTCAGTAGGCTCGCCGAAACCACAGAACACAACCTCGTTGTAGTCATCCATATTAAATTTATCAAACTCCGCGATAACCTCCTGAGCAGACGGCTCTCTCTCCAGCCACAGCCTGTCGGACTCTCCTATTCTGTCCATAGTCTGCCTGAGACAAAACGTGCATGAATACGGACATCTGTTAGTGAGATTGACATAAAGATTATTGTGTACCTTATACAATATTTCCATTTTAATCCTCCATTCCGCCTATTTGAGCAAATGCAGTACCTCCTCGAAGCACACTCCGTCTGTCAGCGGAATGTTAAGCTCAATAGACTTCATAATACACTTTTTAACAAATGACGACGCCTTTTTTACAGACTCATGAAAGTCAACTCCGTTTACGGCATCCGCTGCGATTATAGAAGTAAATATATCACCTGTTCCGCTGCGCTGTGTGCCCACCTTCGCCGTCTTTACAAAATATCCCGGAAATCCTCTCTCATAGCAGTAATTTGATATATATTTGCCCTGAGGTATTCCCGTGATTACAACCTTTCTTGGTCCCATGTCAGACAGCTTTTCTGCCAGTTCTGATAAATCCTTTTCATGCCACTTATCCGTATAATTTGTGTCAGTAAGTATGCACCCTTCTGTGAGGTTTGGCGTTATTATATCCGCCAGAGCCACAAGCTCTTTCATCAGTCTGCACATCTCATCGGTGTAGGTCGAATATATTTTGCCGTAATCGCCCATTACAGGGTCAACCACGACCACCGTGCCTTCGCTGTTAAACTCATTTATAAACTCCCTGACTATCGAAATCTGCTCCGCCGAGCCAAGAAAGCCCGAACATATTCCGTTAAATTTAAGTCCCAGCTTCTTCCACTCCGCTACATACCGCCTCATTCTGTCAGTGTAATCATCAAAATAAAAGCTCTCAAATCCCGTGTGATTTGAAAAAACTGATGTCGGAACAGGACAGCACTGTACCCTGAGCATTGAGATAACAGGAAGCTCAACTGCAATCGAACAGCGCCCAAACCCTGTAAAATCGTTTATTAAAGCAATCTTTTTCTGATTGTTGTGTGATATTTTATTCTGAGACATTTATTTCCTCCTGAAGCTCAAGCATTTGAAGCGATTTCATGGTTTTGTCAACCGCGTTTCTGCGTATTGCACCAGCCACCTCCGAAAGCTGCCTTAGCACCTCGTCATTTACAATAAAAGAAAAAAGCTTCTCAATCGGCGACGTGACTATATACTGAAGCGTGTATACCGTAGACGGATTCAGAACAACCGCGTCCGAAGCAAACCTGCGGCAGTCCTCACAGTATACTCCGAGAGTTCTCTTTGAAAAAGAATAAAAAGAGCTCTTCTCTTCATTACATCCCTGACATGTAAAAAAATCAGGACTCTCTCCGTTTGCCGAAATGAGTCTCAGTTCGTATACATAGCGCACCAGCTCATTGCCCGGCTTTGGCTTTGCCAGCGCCCTCAGCGCCGCATACAGAAGATTAATCATCACCGACGCATCCAGATTTTCCCTGCCGTAATAATCTGCCAGCTCCGCAAAATAGCAGGCATAGCACACAGCATCGAGGTCAGTTATAATATCTTCAAAATAGTTTGTTATATTTGCCTGTCGGATTGTGTAGGAAGTTCTTCCCTCATACATCTGAAACGTGCCGAACACAAACGCCCTTGTCACACCTGTAAGCGGACTGTTCGGTCTTCTGGCGCCTTTGGCAAATGCTGAAATCTTTCCGCGCTCTCTTGTGAGAAGGACAACACGCCTGTCAAATTCTCCTACAGGCATTGCCGACAGCACCATCCCGGTAACCTCTGTTATGTCACCCATATAATCTCCGTTCCAGAGCGGTTATCACCCTATAAATCATCTTTTTTCCTGTCATACCCGAAATTTTTAATCAGGACGTCGCTGTCCCTCCACTCCTTTTTGACCTTAACCCAGAGCTGAAGATTAACCTTTGTCTCAAGCTGTCTCTCAATTTCATATCTCGCGTTAGCGCCTATTTTTTTCAGCATCTCTCCGCCCTTGCCGATAATAATTCCCTTGTGTGAATCTCTCTCGCAGATAATTGTCGCCTGAATATCCGTGATAACTCCCTTAGGGCTCCTTCGCTCCTTCATACTGTCTATAACCACAGCTATTCCGTGAGGAATCTCTTCATTTAACGCATGCAGAGCTTTCTCTCTTATAAGCTCCGCGACAATCTGGCGCATCGGCTGGTCAGTCACCGTATCTTCATCGTAAAACATAGGTCCGTACGGCAGATACCTGTAAATGGTATCTATAAGTTCATTTACATTGGCGCCGCTTCTCGCAGACACGGGAACTATCTCATCAAAATCAAGCTCTCTGCGGTAACAGTCTATAACGGGAAGAATTTCCTCTTTTTTAATCGTGTCGACCTTATTTATAACCAGAATAACCGGACACTTAACCTTTTTAAGCCTATCGATAATATGCCTCTCGCCTGCTCCTATATATGTCGTAGGCTCTACAAGCCAGCACACAACGTCAACCTCGCCTATTGTCTTCTCTGCGGCTCCCACCATATATTCGCCGAGCTTATTTTTAGCCCTGTGAATTCCCGGTGTGTCCACAAACACGATCTGTCCTCTCTCATCGGTGTGGACAGTCTGAATACGGTTTCTTGTCGTCTGAGGCTTATTTGAAGTAATTGCAATCTTTTGCCCAATCATTCTGTTCATCAGAGTTGACTTCCCAACATTTGGACGCCCTATAAGCGTGACAAAACCGGACTTTGTATTTTTCCCGTCCGCGGCGGCTCCGCCTGTTATTCCGCTCGCCGCAAGCATTTCATCTAAATTCATATTAATCTCCATTTCTGAGCGTTTATCGCGTAAGAAACGCGAAGAAAAATTCGCGGAGGCGATTTTTCTTCTGCGATAAGTGCTGTTTGTGACGCTCCGTCACAAACAGCTGTGTGAAAAATCATCTATCGAGCTGATTTTTCACACTAATCTCCATTTCTGAGCGTTATGATACAAACAGAGGCTCCACCACATCAAACATCTCTGCCTCGTCATTTACATTTTTTTGATTTCCGACAACACACAGATAGTTCTGTGACAGACCTGCCTCAATCAGAGGAGCAAGAGCACGTATTTTTTCAGGGTCAGCCCCGAGTATCTCGTCCCTCTCCCTCTGATAATCCTCTGCTGTCATGCGGTTGATATAGGCTCCAAAAGAGCGCATTCCTTTAGCCGCCGGATTCATAGGCGTATCTATTTCTCCGATAGTTCCTATAATAAACTTAAGCATGTCTCTGTCGCTCACATTAAAATTTTTTACATAATCAACAGACGCCTCAAATATTTCATTTGTCTTTTTGAGATTAGGGTCGCGGTATGAAACCATATACATGTCGCCGTTTCTTCCGAAACCGCTCATACAGCCGTATGCCCCGCCTTTTACGCGCACGTTGAGCCACAGATAATCATAGCTGAATATAACCTTGAGGACTCTTAGCGCTCCGGTATATTTAAAGCCTGCCTTCACAAAATTGCCGCACCTTGCGACATACTGCACCTGTGATGAGGAGGTAAAACCGGTTTTGACATTGCGCGGCTTAAATTCCCTTTTTGCAGCCGGGAGCGAAACAGTTTTTAATTTTCCTATAAAATCCGCAGCAGCACCGACAAAACAATCATAGCCCTCATCATCGGCATTAAAACTGATTATAAGATTTTGTTTCGTAAAAATCAGCTCTGTGAGCCTGTTTAAATTATTTATAATTTCACTCTTTTTTGTATCAAATTCGCTGTCAAGCTTCTGTATAAGCTTATAGAAGCCATATCCCCGCATCAGGTTTGAATAATATCCCGACACGGAAAACTGAGACATTCCGTAAAGCATGGCAACAGTGTGTCCCATTCCCGTCATTGAGCTTTCAAGTCTCGATTTTGTTCTGGCTATAATTTCCTTCAATCTCTTTTCATCATCAAATCTTGTACAGTATATGATTTCATGCATCATTTCGAGCATGAACGGAATTTTTTCAAATAAAGCCTTACCCTTAACCTCATATCGTATCTGATATTTTTCAAAATCTTTGCTGTCAGTATAAATAGCCGCGTCAGTTGAGATGCCGCCTGTATTTATATTTATCTCATTAGTGAGCTC
>CASFUI010000376.1 GCA_949297565.1 uncultured Eubacteriales bacterium | reverse complement strand
GTCCGTATCCTCTTGAGGACAGGGACGGTGTCAGCCCTATGGAGACGGTGCTTGAGCGCAATGACGAGCTGGCTGAGTTTGAGTGGGCTTTCGGAGACGAGGCTGAGGAGCGCATGGAAAAGCTGGCGCTGGAAGTTGCGGGAAATGTTGCCGGAAGCAATCTTACAAGTACGGGAGTCATAAGGGATGCGGAGCAGAACGTATCATGGGGACGCATTGGATTGTTTGATGAGGATGAGCTGCTTGACCGTCTGGAAATGCATCTGTCAGAGATTGCACAGCTTGGAAATCATGATCCTATACTGCTTGAGGAGAGGATTGAAGAGAGACGCTCTATTGTCGAGAAGAAGCTTGCGGACTTAAATCCTGACGCAATCAGAGAGCTTAAGGAGCACAGAAGAAAGCTCGCGCTTCATTTTAAAGAAACAAATCCTGAGGCGTACGAACATATGCTTCAGGTGAGAAGAGAGCATATTGAGAGGCTTGAGAAGAGTGATCCCAAGCTGGCGGCAAAGCTCAAGGAACTTTATAATCACGGAGAAGACAGCGAATCATGAATATTTTAAATGCGGAAAAGGTCAGTAAGACATACGGAGAAAAGGTTTTGTTTGACAAAATTGTGCTCGGTGTAAACAAGGGAGATAAGATAGGAGTTATAGGCGTAAACGGAACGGGCAAATTCACATTTTTAAAGATTATCGCGGGATTTGAGGAACCGGATGAGGGAAGGATAGTCGCGGGAAAGGGAGTTACTGTTTCGTATCTTTCGCAGACTCCGTCTTTTTCGCCGGCGGATACTATTGTGGGATATGTGCTTAAAGGAAAGAGCAGCGCGAGCGAGGCGGAGGCGAAGGCTATACTCACAAAGCTCGGCATCAGTGATTTTGACGCGTCTGTTTCCACACTGTCGGGAGGTCAGAGAAAAAGAGTAGCGCTTGCGGGAACGCTTGTTGAGCCTGCGGAGGTGCTTGTCCTTGATGAGCCGACAAATCATCTTGACAGTGAAATGGTTATCTGGCTTGAGGATTATATTCGCAAATTTAAGGGCGAGCTTATTATGGTCACACATGACAGATATTTTCTTGATAATGTGACCAACAGGATTGTAGAGCTAGACAAAGGAAAGCTCTATGGCTACGATACAAACTATTCCGGATTTCTTGAGTTCAAGGCGCAGCGTGAGGAAGCAGAGCGGGCGACTGAGGCGAAGCGGGCAAATATTCTGCGCAGGGAGCTTGAGTGGATAAGGAGGGGCTGCAAGGCGCGCTCAACGAAGCAGCAGGCGAGAATTGACCGCTATGAGGATATGAAGGAGGCGTCCAGACAGGCGAGAGCCGGTTTTGAGAGCAGGGCGCTGGAGATGAATTCAGTCAGTACGCGTCTTGGGAAAAAAACGATTGAGCTTAAAGGTATATCTAAGAGCTTTGGCGGCCGCACGGTTATAAATGATTTCAGCTATATTTTTCTGCGCGACGACAGGATAGGTATAATAGGAAGAAACGGCTGTGGAAAGTCTACTCTTATGAAAATTATAACAGGACAGATAAAGCCCGACAGGGGCAGCGTGGAAACAGGCGATACCGTGCGCATAGGTTATTTTATGCAGGAGAATGAACCTCTTGACGAGAGCATGACTGTTCTTGAATTTGTGAGAAGCATAGGTGAGTATGTGACGACGGTAAACGGAAAGGCAAGCGCGTCGCAGATGTGTGAAAGGTTTCTTTTTGGCCCTAAGAGCCAGTGGACGCCGATTTCGAAGCTCTCAGGCGGGGAGAAGAGACGTCTGTACCTTCTCAGTGTCCTTATGAGTGCGCCTAATGTGCTTATTCTCGATGAGCCTACAAACGATTTGGATATAGAGACGCTTGAAATTCTTGAGGATTATCTTGACGGATTTGCGGGCATTGTGATTGTGGTATCGCATGACAGATATTTTCTTGACAGAACTGTCGACAGGATATTTGAGTTTGGCGACGGCGGACAGCTTGCGCAGTACGAGGGCGGCTTCAGCGATTATTATGAAAAGAAAAGTGCGGCGGAGTCAGCTTTAAGCGGCGAGGGCGCTGCTAGAGGTATTGGCGGGCAGAAGTCCGGCGGAAGTGGCGGAGAAGCAAAAGCAAAGAAGTATGTTAAGGACAGGAGCAGCAGGCTTAAGTTTACTTACTCGGAGCAGCGGGAGTATGAAAGTATTGATGATGACATTGCTGCTTTAGAAAAAAAGATTGCAGAGCTTGACGAACAGATTTCAGAGGCTGCGACACAGTACGGAAGACTAAGCGAGCTTATGCAGGAGAAGGCTGAGTTAGAGGAGAAGCTTGAAGCCAAAATGGACAGGTGGGTATATCTCAATGATTTAGCCGAGAGGATTGAGGTTGAAAAGGCGTCTTCGTGAAACGCTTTGAAATGCAGTTTAATTTATGAATTTTTGGGATAAAATGTATTTGAAAAAAAACAATTTTTGTTGTTGATTTTGTAATAGTGTTCATGTATACTATTTCTTGCTGTGACATTGATAGCGTTGAAGCGTGAGGTTGCTGCCGCAAGGCAGGTTTTCCGTGGAGCGAATGTCAAGGCCGGTGCAAACCGGCGTATAAACCTGGCGACAAGTCACTGTACAAATAATCATCTGTGAGAACAGAAATGACGCGTGTTATTGAAATGGTATTTTTCGATACGCGTGGGAGTGTGTACAGTCACCGCTTGTCGTACTTACATTATAAAGTGCGAAAAGGAGGCGACTTTTTTTATGGCAAATCAGGTAATAAGAATTACACTGAAGGCTTATGATCATCAGTTGATTGACCAGTCTGCGAAGAAAATCATCGAAACTGTAAAGAAGACGGGAGCACAGGTTAGTGGTCCGGTACCTCTTCCGACAAAGAAGGAGGTTGTTACAATCTTGAGAGCTGTTCACAAGTATAAGGACTCAAGAGAGCAGTTTGAGCAGAGAACTCACAAGAGACTTATCGATGTATTGACACCTTCACAGAAGACTGTGGATGCATTATCTAAGTTAGAGATGCCGGCTGGTGTATTCATCAATCTTAAGGTTATGAACTAATCATTTCCTTAAACTTTTTTTCATTATTTAAGAGCAATAATCCTAAGGGTTTAATATAGAAGCAACTTTGCAACAGTGGTGCGGGTTCCACTTATATTAGCTGTTCTAGGATGACAGGATGCGCTGTGCGGGCGTTATAAAACGAGCATATTCATCTTGTCCGCTGTAGATTAAACAGGAGGAAAATCAATGAAGAAAGCAATTTTAGCTACAAAAGTCGGAATGACTCAAATCTTCAATGAAGACGGTGTTTTGACACCTGTAACTGTTCTTCAGGCAGGTCCTTGTGTTGTAACACAAGTAAAGACTGTTGAAAACGACGGTTACGATGCAGTTCAGGTAGGTTTCGCTGATATTAAGGAAAAGCTTGTCAGCAAGCCTGTTAAAGGACATTTTGACAAGGCAGAGGTTCCTTACAAGAGATTTGTAAGAGAGTTCAAGTTTGAGAACGCTTCAGAGTACTCAGTTAAAGATGAAATCAAGGCTGATATTTTTGCGGCAGGAGACAAGGTTGACGCAACTGCTATTTCAAAGGGTAAAGGTTTCCAGGGTGCAATCAAGAGATTGGGCCAGTCAAGAGGACCTATGGCTCACGGTTCTAAATTCCACAGACATCAGGGTTCAAACGGATCAGCAACAACACCTGGTAGAGTATTCAAGGGAAAAGGAATGCCTGGACATATGGGCGCAAAGAGAATCACAGTCCAGAATCTCGAAGTAGTAAGAGTTGATGTTGAGAACAACGTAATCTTAGTTAAGGGCGCAGTTCCGGGACCTAAGAAATCATTAGTGACACTGAAAGAAACAGTAAAGACTGGTAAATAGTTTTTGCTAAGGAAGGAGGACCACACAGATGGCAAACGTATCTGTTTACAATATTGAAGGCAAGGAAGTTGGCTCTATCGAGTTAAACGATGCCGTATTTGGTGTTGAGATTAACGAACATCTCGTACACATGGCTGTCGTAAACCAGCTTGCAAATAATCGTCAGGGAACACAGAGCGCAAAGACACGTTCAGAAGTTTCCGGCGGCGGAAGAAAACCGTGGAGACAGAAGGGAACAGGTCATGCAAGACAGGGTTCTACAAGAGCTCCGCAGTGGACCGGCGGCGGTGTAGTATTTGCTCCGAAGCCGAGAGATTATTCATTCAAGATGAACAAGAAGGAAAAGAGATATGCTCTTCTCTCAGCATTATCATCAAAGGTTGCTGACAGCAAGATAGTTGTTCTCGATGAGTTCAAGCTTGATGAAGTTAAGACTAAGAAATTTGTTGAAGTTATGGACAACTTAAAGGTTTCTAAGGCGCTCGTGGTAATCGAGGGCGAGAACAAGAATGTTGTTCTTTCAGGAAGAAATATTCCTACAGTTAAGGTATCTGCAACAAATGAGATTAACACATATGACGTATTGAAGTATGATACTCTTGTTGTGACAAAGGCTGCTGTAGAGAAACTCGAGGAGGTGTATGCATAATGGCAAACGTACAGTATTATGATGTAATCCTCAAGCCGGTTATTACAGAGAAGTCAATGGCTGATATGGCTGTTAAGAAATATACATTTCTTGTGCATCCGGAAGCTAACAAGACTATGATTAAGGAAGCTGTTGAGAAGATGTTTGAAGGCACAAAGGTTGCCAGCGTAAACACAATGAACAGCATCGGCAAGAAAAAGAGAAGAGGCAGAACAGTGGGAATGACTGCCAAGACAAAGAAGGCAATCGTTCAGCTTACTGCTGACAGCAAGGATATTGAGATTTTTGAGGGTCTCTAAAATATAAGCTACAGTGTAGAAAACAATATTACACAACTCGAAAGGAGAGAATATAATGGGAATCAAAACATATAACCCATATACACCTTCCAGAAGAAATATGACTGGTTCTGATTTCTCAGAAATTACAAAGACAACACCTGAGAAGTCTTTGCTTGTTTCTAAGAAGAAAACAGCCGGACGTAACAATCAGGGTAAAATTACCGTGAGACATCACGGCGGCGGAAACAGACAGAAGTACAGAATTATTGACTTCAAGAGAAATAAGGAAGGTATTCCTGCAAAGGTTATCGGTATCGAGTATGATCCGAACAGAACAGCAAACATCGCTTTAATCTGCTACGCAGACGGCGAGAAATCATATATTATCGCACCTCAGGGTCTTACAGACGGAATGACAGTACAGAATGGTGCTGGCGCAGAGGTAAGAGTGGGCAACTGCCTGCCACTTTCAGAAATTCCTGTTGGTACTCAGGTGCACAACATTGAGTTATATCCTGGCAAGGGCGGACAGCTTGTTCGTTCAGCAGGTAATTCGGCACAGTTAATGGCTAAGGAAGGTAAGTATGCAACACTTCGTCTGCCTTCCGGTGAGATGAGAATGGTTCCTATCGTATGCCGCGCAACAATCGGCGTTGTAGGAAACGGAGATCACAGCCTGATTAATCTTGGTAAAGCAGGACGCAAGAGACATATGGGCATCAGACCTACAGTTCGTGGTTCTGTTATGAATCCTAATGACCATCCACACGGTGGTGGTGAAGGAAGAGCTCCGGTTGGACGTCCGTCACCTATGACACCTTGGGGCAAGCCTGCTATGGGTCTTAAGACTCGTAAGAAGAAAAAGCAGTCTAATAAGCTGATTATCAGAAGAAGAGACGGCAGGGCTATCAAGTAATTATTTTAAACTTTAAACAATCAAGATTATAAGGAGGTTTGAACCTATGGCTCGATCACTTAAAAAAGGACCATTCGCAGACGAGAGCCTGCTTAAGAAGATAGATGCATTGAATGCTTCAAATGACAAGCAGGTCATTAAGACATGGTCACGTCGTTCAACTATTTTCCCTCAGTTCGTTGGACATACAATCGCAGTTCATGACGGAAGAAAGCATGTTCCTGTATATATTACAGAGGATATGGTTGGCCATAAGCTTGGTGAGTTCGTTGCAACAAGAACTTACAGAGGACATGGCAAGGACGAGAAGAAGAGCAGATAAATATCCATTAATTGAAAGGAGGCTGTAATCCCATGGCAAAAGGACATAGATCCCAGATAAAGAGAGAGAGAAATGCCGTTAAGGACACAAGACCTAGCGCAAAATTATCATATGCCAGAGTTTCAGTACAGAAAGCATGTTTCGTATTGGATGCTATCAGAGGCAAGAGCGTTGATGAGGCGCTTGCAATCGTAATGTACAATCCAAGATATGCTTCAACACTTATAGAGAAGTTAATTAAGTCAGCAGTAGCAAATGCTGAGAATAACAACGGTATGGACCCAAGCAGGCTGTATATTGAAGAGTGCTATGCAAACAAGGGACCAACAATGAAGAGAATTAAGCCAAGAGCACAGGGTAGAGCTTACAGAATCGAAAAGAGAATGAGCCATATCACTATTATACTCAATGAAAGATAATTCCGGATGCGCAAAAATGCGCATCGCCGGAAAGGCTTTTGGAAATTGATGTTTCCTGAAGAACAGAAAGGAGATTTAAATGGGACAGAAAGTTAATCCTCATGGTTTAAGAGTCGGCGTTATCAAAGACTGGGATTCTAAATGGTACGCAGAAGATAACTTCGCTGACAACCTTGTAGAAGATTATAACATTAGAAAATTCCTTAAGGAAAAACTTTATGCTGCAGGAATTTCTAGAATTGAGACAGAGAGAGCTTCAGACAGACTTAAGATTATCATTCATACAGCTAAGCCGGGTGTCGTAATCGGTAAGGGCGGCGCTGAAATCGAGAGCTTGAAGAAGCAGGTTGAAAAGCTTACTTCAGCTAAGAAGTTAAGCATTGATATTAAGGAAGTAAAGAGACCGGATAAGGATGCTCAGCTTGTTGCGGAAAACATTGCTCAGCAGCTTGAAAACCGTATCTCATTCAGAAGAGCTATGAAGTCATGCATGGGCAGAACAATGAAGCAGGGTGCAAAGGGTATTAAGACATGCTGCTCAGGACGTCTCGGCGGTGCTGATATGGCTCGTACAGAATTCTACAGCGAAGGTACAATTCCGCTTCAGACACTTCGTGCTGACATTGATTATGGATTTGCAGAGGCAGACACAACATACGGCAAGGTCGGCGTTAAGGTTTGGATTTATGAAGGAGAGGTACTTCCTGCAAAAAAGGCTAATAAGGAAGGGAGCGAACAATAATGTTACTACCTAAGAGAGTAAAATATCGTAGACAGTTCCGTGGCTCAATGGCTGGTAAGGCTACAAGAGGCAATAAGATTACTAACGGTGAATATGGTATCGTTGCAGCAGAGCCATGTTGGATTAAATCAAATCAGATAGAGGCTGCCCGTATTGCGATGACACGTTACATCAAGCGTGGCGGTAAAGTATTTATTAAGATTTTCCCAGATAAGCCGGTAACAGGCAAGCCTATCGGTGTTCGAATGGGTAAAGGTAAAGGTAACTTGGAGTGCTGGGTAGCAGTAGTTAAACCTGGACGTGTAATGTTTGAAATCTCAGGCGTTCCTGAAGAGACAGCCAGAGAGGCGTTGCGTCTTGCAACACACAAGCTTCCTTGCAAGTGTAAGGTTGTTTCACGTGCAGACTTAGAAGGCGGTGATAACAGTGAAAATTAATAAATATGTAGAAGATTTAAAGGCAAAATCAGCTGCAGAGTTAAATGATGAATTAGTAGCTGCTAAAAAGGAACTTTTCAACTTAAGATTCCAGAACGCAACAAATCAGTTGGACAATACTAGCAGAATTAAGGAAGTAAGAAAGAATATTGCTAGAATTCAGACTGTAATTGCACAGAAGAATGCTTAATTGAATTATTGAATAAATAATAATCCTAAGAAAGGAGAACGAACTGTGGAAGAGAGAAATCTTAGAAAAACTCGTACAGGCAGAGTCGTAAGCAATAAAATGGATAAGACAATCGTTGTTGCCGTTGAGGATAACGTAAAGCATCCGCTCTACAACAAGATTGTCAAGAGAACATACAAGTTAAAGGCGCACGATGAGAACAACGAATGTTTAATCGGCGATACTGTTAAAGTAATGGAGACAAGACCGCTCTCAAAGGATAAGAGATGGAGACTTGTTGAGATTATCAGCAGAGCAAAATAATATTGTTAAAGAATTCAATATGTCGATACGCTTGGCACGGTTGAAGATACCGTCAGGGCAGACATGGATATTACTGAAAGGGGTAGTATTATGGTACAACAGGAAACCAGACTGAAGGTTGCCGATAACACAGGTGCTAAAGAAATCCTCTGCATCAGAGTTATGGGTGGCTCTACAAGAAGATATGCAAATATCGGTGATGTAATCGTAGCTTCTGTTAAAGAGGCAACACCAGGCGGCGTTGTTAAGAAGGGCGATGTTGTTAAGGCCGTAGTTGTTCGTACTGTTAAGGGTACACGTCGTAAAGACGGTTCATATATCAAATTTGATGAAAATGCTGCTGTTATTATTAAAGATGACCAGACACCGAGAGGAACTCGTATTTTTGGACCAGTAGCAAGAGAGTTAAGAGATAAGAAGTTTATGAAAATCGTATCTTTAGCTCCGGAAGTATTATAAGGAGGTGCCACAATGTCAGCTGTAAGAATTAAGAAGGGCGATACAGTTAAGGTTATCGCAGGAAAAGACAAGGGCAAGGAAGGCAAGGTATTGTCTGTAAATGCCAAAAACCATACAGCATTAGTTGAGGGCGTGAACATGGTTACAAAGCATGCAAAGCCAAGCGCAGCTAATCAGCAGGGTGGAATTCTCCACCAGGAAGCGCCAATCGATATTTCAAATATCATGTATTCCGTAAAGGGCAAGACAACAAAGATTGGCTATGACTTTAAGGATGGCAAAAAAGTTCGCGTTGCTAAGGCAACTGGCGAAGTTATTGACTAATACGGGAAGGAGGCAATAAAAATTGAGTAGACTTAGAGATTTATACGAAAACGAAATCACTAAAAAGATGACAGAGAAATTCGGTTACAAGAATCCTATGATGGTTCCTAAAATCGATAAGATAGTAATAAATATGGGCGTCGGCGAAGCAAAAGAAAATTCAAAGCTTCTCGATGCGGCTGTTAAAGAGCTTGAGATTATTTCAGGCCAGAAGGCAGTTCTCACAAGAGCAAAGAATTCTATTGCTAACTTCAAGTTAAGAGAGGGTATGCCAATCGGATGTAAGGTTACACTTCGCGGCGAGAAGATGTATGAATTCCTTGACAGACTTGTAAACCTTGCATTACCTCGTGTGCGTGACTTCAGAGGCGTAAGCCCTGATTCATTTGACGGAAGAGGAAATTATGCAATGGGTATAAGAGAGCAGATTATCTTCCCTGAAATCGAGTATGATAAGATTGACAAGGTCAGAGGTATGGATGTTATCATCACAACAACAGCAAAGACAGACGAGGAAGCTCGTGAATTGCTGAGACTGTTCAACATGCCATTTAAGAACTAATTTAAGGAGGAAAATTCAATGGCTAAAACTTCAATGAAGATTAAGCAGCAGAGAGCACAAAAGTTCTCAACAAGAGAGTATACTCGTTGCAGAATTTGCGGCCGTCCACATGCTTATTTAAGAAAATACGGAATCTGCAGAATTTGCTTCCGTGAGTTAGCTTATAAGGGTCAGATCCCAGGCGTTAAGAAAGCTTCTTGGTAAGATTTTGCCGGGGAGCGCAGGTTTCTTTGGCGGAGCCTGCATATGACGCCTGAGGCGTCAGTTTCATTAACACAAGTCCTGCAATGCGGGAAACCGGTTAATTAATTAAGGAGGAACATTTAGAATGACAGATCCAATCGCAGATATGCTTACAAGAATCCGTAATGCGAATACAGCAAAGCATGACACTGTTGATGTACCATCATCAAAGATGAAGCTTGCTATCGCTAAAATCCTTTTGGACGAGGGTTATATTAAGTCATACGAACTTGTTGATAACGGCAGTTTCAAGGACATCCATATCACATTAAAGTATGGTAAAGATAAAAATGAAAAAATAATTTCTGGTCTTCAGAGAATTTCTAAGCCGGGTCTTAGAGTATATGCAAACAAGGAAGAGCTTCCAAAGGTTCTCGGAGGTCTCGGTGTTGCTATTATCTCAACAAACCAGGGTGTTATCACAGATAAGGAAGCAAGAAAGCTCGGCATTGGCGGAGAGGTACTTGCGTTTATTTGGTAAAATACGCAGCAAGACTGCATTTTAACTCATGAGCGGGCATATAAAGATGCTCTACTATAATTAGGAGGTGCACGGCATGTCACGTATAGGAAGAATGCCTATCGCTGTACCGGCAGGAGTTACTGTTGATATAGCAGAAAATAATAAAGTGACTGTAAAGGGTCCTAAGGGAACACTCGAGAGAGTTTTACCTGCTGAAATGGACATCAAAATGGAAAACAATGAGATTATCGTTTCAAGACCAAATGACTTGAAGAAGATGAAATCATTACACGGTTTGACAAGAACACTTATCAACAATATGGTTGTAGGTGTTACAGAAGGATATGAGAAGAAGCTTGAGGTAAACGGTGTAGGTTACAGAGCGCAGAAGCAAGGCAAGAAGCTTGTGCTTTCACTCGGTTATTCACATCCGGTTGAGATGGAAGACCCGGATGGTATCGAGACTGTATTGGACGGTCAGAATATCATCATTGTAAAGGGTATAAGCAAAGAAAAAGTTGGCCAGTACGCAGCTGAAATCAGAGCAAAGAGAGCTCCTGAGCCATATAAGGGCAAAGGTATCAAGTAT
>CASFUI010000375.1 GCA_949297565.1 uncultured Eubacteriales bacterium | reverse complement strand
TACCAAAGCGATCTGCTCCCCTTTATAAATTCTCCGACATACGCTGCTGAAATCACCGCTGCCTCAACAGTATGGCATACCATGGCGACCTTGTTGCTCCTTGACATCTCCGAGCGCGACTCTATTTTCTCTACTAACTTTACGACTTCTTTTTTTGCCGCCTTCTCTACTCCGGCATGCATGTCTGCTGCAAGCTGACCGGCCTTTTTTAATTTGTCGTCAACACTGTTCAATAGTATTTCCTCCATTCTCTAATCCGGTATCAAAAACGGATGAAAGAAAGTTTAATGCTTTCAACCATCCGTTTCTTTAGCCCGCTAAAAAATTTTTATTTTACTACTCTTACTTTAATAACTCCGTCTATGGCTGCAAGCTTATCTATAACACTCTCCGAAACAGGCTCGCTTATATCAAGCATTGAGTAGGCATAATCGCCTCTTGACTTGTTTGCCATCTCCTCAATATTGATACCGGCGTCTCCCATAACAGAAGTAATCTTACTGATTACAGCAGGTACGTTCTTATGGCATACGGCAACTCTTCCTGCCGCTGCACATACGCCCATATCGCATGCAGGATAATTTACGGAATTAATTATATTTCCGTTCTCTATATAATTGCGAAGCTCCTTAACCGCCATAACAGCACAGTTGTCCTCAGCCTCCTCTGTAGAAGCTCCGAGGTGAGGAAAAACTATTGCCCCCTCCATTCCGGCTGTAGTAGGATTAGGAAAATCCGTAACATATTTTCTGACTCTGCCTGACTTTAAAGCCTCTCCGACAGCCTGCTCATCTACAAGAATATCTCTTGCGCAGTTGATGATAACTGTTCCGTCCTGCATCATATCCAATGCAGCCTTATTAATCATGCCCTTTGTGCTTTCAAGTGCAGGAACATGTACTGTAATATAATTACACTCTTTATAAATATCCTCAACATTCTCAATATGCTTTACCTTGCTTGAAAGATTCCATGCGGCATTTACAGAAAGATACGGGTCATATCCGTATACATCCATGCCAAGCGAAATAGCTGCGTTAGCAACGAGCTGTCCAATAGCGCCAAGTCCTATAACGCCGAGCTTCTTGCCCATAATTTCCTGACCTGCAAAGGCTTTTTTAGCTTTCTCCGTAGCCTTCGCAATATCAGCATCATTCTTATTCTCTTTAACCCATTCGTTTCCGCCAAGCAGGTCTCTTGATGCGAGAAGCATAGCCGCGATAACCTGTTCCTTAACAGCATTAGCGTTTGCGCCCGGTGTGTTGAATACAACAATACCCGCGTCCGCGCATTTGTCAAGCGGAATATTGTTTACGCCTGCTCCTGCTCTCGCAATCGCAAGAAGATTTTCTCCGAGCTCCATATCGTGCATCTTAGCGCTTCTCACAAGCACAGCCTGTGCGTCCTCAAAGCTGCTCTCTGTGTTATAGTCATCAGAAAATAAATCAAGTCCTACTGAGGCAATATTATTTAAGCAACTTACATTAATCATTACTTTGTATTCTCCTTTTCAAAGTTCTTCATAAATTCAACAAGCTTCTCTACGCCCTCGATAGGCATTGCATTGTAGATAGAGGCTCTCATGCCGCCGACAGTTCGGTGACCTTTAAGATTTACAAAGCCTGCCTTTTCGGCTTCCTCAACAAACTTTGCATCAAGCTCCTTATCACCTGTAACAAACGGAACATTCATAAGAGAACGGTCCTCTTTTACAACAGTTCCCTTAAACATCTTGCTCTCATCAAGGAAATCGTAAAGTATCTTCGCTTTCTTTTCATTGTGTTCCTTCATAGCTGAAAGACCGCCCATTTTCTTAATCCACTTAAATACTTTGCCGCAGATATAAATATTGTAGCAAGGAGGCGTGTTGTAGAGAGAGTCGGCGTCAGCCTGTGTCTTCCACTTAAGCAGCGTAGGAGTACCCGGAAGAACGTCGTCTGTTATCAAATCTTCCCTTATAATAGCAATCACAACACCCGCAGGTCCTATATTCTTCTGTACGCCGCCGTATACGACTCCGTACTTTGAGACATCCATAGGCTCTGACAGGAAACATGATGAAACGTCAGCTACAAGAATGTGACCTTTTGTATTAGGCAGAGTCTTATACTTTGTACCGTAAATAGTGTTGTTCTCACATATGTATACATAATCTGCATCCTCAGGAATATCAAGGTCAGAACAGTCAGGAATATATGAATATGTCTTATCCTCTGATGATGCAACAGCAACTGCCTCTCCGTAAATCTTAGCTTCCTGATATGCTTTCTTTGCCCACTGACCCGTAATAATATATGCAGCCTTCTTATTCTTCATAAGATTCATAGGTACTTCAGCAAAGAACTGTGAGGCACCGCCCTGGAGAAACAAAACCTTGTAGTTGTCCGGAATATTCAACAAATCCCTCAAATCAGCCTCCGCTTCCTTGATGATTTTGTCAAAAACCTTTGAACGATGGCTCATCTCCATAACAGACTGTCCGCTTCCCTTATAATCAAGCATCTCATCTGCTGCTTCCTTCAATACTTCCTCCGGTAAAACTGCCGGGCCTGCACTAAAATTATAAACTCTTGCCACTTTCTTCCTCCTATTGTTCAGCCTATAAAGAATATCACTATAAAAATATGTTCCTCATTAGACTTTTAATTTAATAATTAATAGACATTTTATGACAATGTTTTAACTATGTCAACAATGTCTGTTATGTTTATATTCTTTTGTTATTTTATTAGGTTATTTGATTTACAGCCTAATTTTCTTTTGTTTTTTAATTTGTTTTGTTTTTATTGTCCAGATCCTGACGGTCAAACGCCTCTGAAATTGCGGCTCCCGGAGAAACCATAGGAAATACTTTATCCTCTCTGTCAATCTGACATTCGATGACACAAGGGATATTAAGCTCAATCGCCTCCGTAAGCGCCGCCTTGAACTCCTCGATAGTCGAAACGCGATACCCCTTTGCGCCCATTCCCTCGGAAACCTTTACAAAGTCTACAGTGTCGTCAAGAACTGTGGCTGAATATCGCTTTCCGTAAAACAAATCCTGCCACTGGCGCACCATTCCGAGAACATGATTGTTAAAAATAATTTCTATCACAGGTATATTATAGCGCGTGGCTGTCGCAATTTCATTCATATTCATGCGGAAACAGCCGTCACCGGCAATATTTATGACAGTCTTATCCCTGCACCCAAGCTTTGCTCCGATTGCCGCTCCCAAACCGAAGCCCATTGTTCCCAGACCTCCTGACGTAATAAGAGTTCTCGGCTTCTTGAATGTATAGTGCTGAGCAGCCCACATCTGATGCTGTCCTACATCAGTTACGATAATAGCGTCACTGTCTGTAATCTTATCTATAGTTTCCATTATAAGAGGACCGTTAAGGCAGTCTCTTCTGTAGCGCATAGGATACTTTTCCTTGAGTTCCTGAATATGCTTTATCCACTCGCTGTGGTCAAGCTGTCCGAGCTTTGCGTTGACACGTTTCAGCACCTCGAGCGCGTCGCCCACCACGCACACATCCGACTTGATATTTTTATTGATTTCAGCAGCATCAATATCAAAATGAATTATTTTGGCATTGCTTGCAAATTTCGCGGCATTTCCGGTAACCCTGTCCGAAAATCTTGCGCCGATAGCTATGAGCAAATCACACTCTGAAACGCCGTAATTTGAGGTCTTTGTTCCGTGCATTCCGAGCATTCCCGTATAAAGCGGGTCTGAATTGTCAAACGCTCCCTTTCCCATAAGTGAATCGGCAACAGGGGCATCTATTTTGTGAACAAACTTCTTAAGCTCGTCAGATGCATACGACAGCACAACTCCGCCGCCGACAAAAACAAACGGCTTCTTTGCAGCCGAAATCAGCTCGGCAGCTCTGTCAACATCCTCCTCAAGAATTTTGTCAGTCATTCTCTCAATAGGCTTAGGCGTCTCTTTTACGTAGTCGCACTCCGCAGCGGTTACATCCTTTGTGACATCGATAAGCACCGGCCCCGGCCTGCCCTCCTGGGCAATCCTGAACGCCTTTCGGATAGTGTCTGCAAGCGTATTTATATCCTTGACAATAAAATTGTGCTTTGTTATAGGCATTGTAATCCCCTGTATGTCAACCTCCTGGAAGCTGTCCTTCCCGAGCAGAGGAACAGTTACATTACATGTGATAGCGACAACAGGAGTAGAATCCATATACGAGGTGGCAATTCCTGTCACAAGATTAGTTGCACCGGGACCTGACGTCGCAAAACATACGCCGACCTTTCCCGTAGCCCTCGCATACCCGTCCGCCGCATGCGCCGCTCCCTGCTCATGTGATGTCAATATATGTGTAATCTCATCAGAATGTTTGTAAAGTGCATCATAAACATTTAAAATCGCTCCGCCGGGATACCCGAATACAGTATCAACGCCCTGCTCCTTTAAGCATTCGATTACGATTTGGGCACCTGTTAACTGCATACTAATCCTCCATTCCGGAGCGTTTTACGCGACGGGGCGACGCAAATATT
>CASFUI010000374.1 GCA_949297565.1 uncultured Eubacteriales bacterium | reverse complement strand
GACAAGAAAACTTCTTGGAAAGCTTAAGGGCATTTCTGTGATACCGGTTGCGTTTGCAGCAGATATTAGGGAAAAAAGGTTGTTGGAAAAGGAGTATAATATAAAAATTGCACAGCTTCCGATAGAGACAAATCCGTTGAGAATGGCATCGTCGACTTTAGAATGGATGCAGAATTATTTTCCGGGTTGAAATGCACAAGAATATATATCACAAAAATAAAAAGAACAAAAAGAATTAAGAACCCGTTTATGCGGCGGCACGGATATGCTTTATCCGGTAATGTTTACGCAGTGCCGCCGCGTATAAAGAAGACATGTGATTAAATGTCAGAATAATAGAAAGAAATAATGAATAATATATAATGAAATCTAAAATTGCAGTGTGGGCGAAAGGAGTTTAATTGAATTACAGGAAACTTATTACTGCAATGTCGCTTTTGCTGCTGGCAGCAGTTTACACTGTGGTTTATATAGGACTTCCGTCTTTTGCAAAAAACGGGGATTTATCCGCGGGAAGTACCGGAATATACAGTAACGCTGCGGCAGACGAAGAGGATAGGAATGAATATGATATTGATTTTACAAAAAAGACAGTTGTGATTGACAGCGGACATGGGGGAAAAGACCCGGGAAAGATGAGCAGCGATGGGATTTTGGAAAAGGATATTAATTTGTCAATAGCAAAAAAGCTTAAAAAGCTGCTTATTGACGCAGGAATAAATGTAGTAATGACAAGAGAGGATGATGTGGGGCTTTACAGTGAGGATGACAGCAATAAAAAGATTGCAGATATGAAAAAAAGGTGTCAGATAATAAAAGACAGTAATGCCGATATAGTTGTGAGCATTCACCAGAATAGCTTTGAGAGTTCGTCGGTAAGCGGTGCACAGGTATTTTACTATAAGCATTCGGCTGAGGGAAAAATACTTGCGCAGATATTACAGAATTCATTTAAGGAAAATCTTAATCCGGATAATAAACGACAGGAAAAGGCAGACAGTACATATTACTTGCTTGTTCACACAGAGGCGCCGACGGTCATAACCGAGTGTGGTTTTCTGTCTAATCCTGATGAGTCGGCTCTTTTAAATACTGATGAATATCAGGAGAAGGTCGCGTCGGCCATATATGAGGGAATAATAGAATATTTTTGTTCAAAGTAGCTTAATGTCAGATTGTGTGTTATACTGAGCTAAAAAGCAGATACAGGTTTTAGTATGCTGAGGGAGAAAACAGATATGGATACTGTAGTTGAACGTATATCACACAGTGATAGTGATGAACAGATATATGAGAGAGCCTCAAAAATTTTAAGAAGCGGAGGACTTGTAGCTTTTCCGACAGAGACTGTCTACGGACTGGGAGCGGATGCACTGGATAAAGATGCGTCAGCAAAGATATACGAAGCTAAGGGCAGGCCTTCGGATAATCCTCTGATAGTGCATATTGCGGACAAAAAGGATTTATATGAACTTTCATCGGATGTCAATGAGCGTGCGCTTAAAGCGGCAGAGGTATTTTGGCCTGGTCCGCTGACAATGATTTTAAAGAAAAAGGCTATAGTTCCGGATAGTATAACAGGAGGTCTGCCCACTGTGGCGGTGAGAATGCCGAGCCACCCTGTGGCAGCAAGGCTTATAAAGAAGTCCGGTGTTTATATTGCGGCACCGAGCGCCAACATTTCAGGAAAACCGAGTCCGACTAAGGCAGAACATGTCATACATGACATGAATGGCAGAATAGATATGATAATTGCTGACGATACTGTTGATATAGGAGTTGAGTCTACAATTATTGATTTGAGCGGAGGCGTGCCTACTATTTTAAGACCGGGTTATATTACACTGCAGCAGCTTGCTGATGTGTTCGGAGAGGTTGCGGTTGACCCGGCTGTTACGGGAAGTGTTGATGATGGAATTGTTCCCAAGGCTCCGGGGATGAAGTACAAGCACTATTCGCCGGACGCAAAAGTTGCGATTGTCATGGGAGAGACAGGCAGGGTCGCAGACAAAATCAACGAGCTGACAGCGCAGAGGCATGAAGAGGGGGCCAGAGTAGGGGTTATGGCGGTCAGTGAAAATGTGGGTATGTATAATGCAGATATGGTTGTTGACATGGGGAGCAGGTGTGATGAGGCTGAGGCGGCAAAAAAGCTGTTTTCTGCTTTGAGAAGCTTTGATGATAAGAGGATTGAGTATGTCTATTCAGAAAGTTTTCCTGCTGATAATGTAGGACAGGCAGTTATGAACCGGTTGATTAAAGCCGCAGGGCATACTATAATAAAAGTCTGACAGGAGGTCGGGGCATGAACACCTACAATAAAATTATATTTGTGTGTGTCGGTAATACCTGCCGCAGCCCAATGGCGGCTACTATCATGCAAAATTGTATTCAGGGTCAGAATTTTAATATTATTGTTGAATCACGCGGAATGGTTGTGTTGTTTGAGGAGCCGTATAATCCGAAGGCTGTTGCTGTTGCGGCCAGTCACAACATGATTATGCCGAGCAATAATGCGGCTCAGATTGTCAATGATGATTTTGGCAAAGACACACTGGTGCTTGTGATGAATCCCGGAATGAAACAGAAGCTTTATGATACATTTGACAGAGCTATAAATGTGTATACGCTGTGTGAGTTCTGCGGTGTCACGGAGCAAGAGGTTGCGGATCCATACGGAAAAGGAATTGAGGAGTACAACAGGTGTTTTGAGCAGCTTCAGGTACTTATTGAAATGGCAGCAGCAAAAATTATTAATAATTTGAGAGAAAAGGAAAAACTTAGAGAAGAAGGAGAAAATAATGATAGCGATAGGGTGTGATCACGGCGGTATAGAGCTTAAGGAGCAGATGATTGAACATTTGAAAAAGCGGGGAATTGAGTGCAGTGATGTCGGATGTTATTCCAAAGAGTCATGTGACTATCCTGTTTATGCTCATAAGGTTGCTGATTTGGTGCTGTCAGGAGAGTGTGAGCTTGGAATTCTTATATGCGGTACAGGGATAGGAATGAGTATGGCTGCCAATAAGATAAAGGGCATAAGGGCGGCATTATGCGGTGACTGCTTCAGCGCCGAGAAGACGAGAGAGCATAACAATGCGAATGTTCTGTGTTTGGGTGCAAGGGTAATAGGTCCGGAACTGGCATTTAGGATAGCAGATACATTTATTGATGCGAAGTTTTCCGGTGATGAGCGTCATGTCAGAAGAATAGATATGTTTGAGCAGGAATGAACGCCGTAACTGAGGCATTCGTCACAGATAAAGCGTCTGATGGACAAACAGTTTTTAAAACGGAGATTACAATGGCAAATACGATTATTATGGAACACCCACTGATTAAACATAAAATAGGGATAATCAGACGAAGAGAAGTCGGCTCAAAGGACTTCAGACAGATGATTAGAGAGATTTCTATGCTTATGTGTTATGAGGCTACAAGAAATCTTCCTTTGGCTGATATTGAGATAGAGACGCCTATATGCAGGACAACAGTGCAGGAAATAAGAGGTAAAAAACTCGCCGTAGTTCCTATTTTAAGAGCAGGGCTGGGGATGGTTGACGGGATGCTCGAGATGATTCCTGCGGCTAAGGTTGGTCATATAGGTATGTTTCGCGATGAGACCACACATGAGCCTCATGAATATTATTTTAAGATGCCGCAGGATATAGAGCAGAGAGATATTTTTGTGGTAGACCCTATGCTCGCAACGGGCGGATCGGCAGTGGCGGCAATTAATATGATTAAAAAGCGAGGCGCGCAGAAAATCACCTTTATGTGTATTATTGCGGCTCCCGAAGGCCTCGAGGCGTTAAGGGAGGCTCATCCTGATGTGGATATTTACATAGGAGCTCTGGACGGAAAGCTTAACGAGGACAAGTATATTGTTCCTGGACTTGGAGACGCAGGCGACAGAATTTTCGGTACAAAGTAGCCGGTGACGGTATTGGGTTTGATACGTTTATTTGTGCCGGAGCGTCACAAATAAACCATGACGGCAGACGCAAATCGGATGTTTGTAACAGCCTGCCGGGAGAAACGCTTCGGAATGGAGATTTATATGAGTGACAAGAGGACAGATTATATATCTTGGGACGAGTATTTTATGGGGGTTGCAAAGATGTCAGCGCTCAGGTCAAAGGACCCGAATACTCAGGTTGGGGCATGTATTGTGAGTGACGATAATAAAATTCTGTCAATGGGGTATAACGGACTGCCGAGGGGATGTTCTGATGATGAGTTCCCGTGGGCGCGAGAGGGGGACCCTCTTGATAATAAATATATGTATACTGCTCACAGCGAATTAAATGCGATATTAAATTACCGCGGAGGGAGTCTTGATAATGCCAAGCTTTATGTGACGCTGTTTCCGTGCAATGAGTGCGCTAAGGCAATTATTCAGGCGGGCATAAAGACTCTTGTCTATGAGTGTGATAAATATGCAGACACAGCTTCAGTTATTGCGTCCAAGAGGATGCTCAATGCCGCGGGAGTAAGGTATTATCAGTATCAGCACACGGACAGGGAGATTGTGATTAAGCTGTGAGCTAAGAGAGATTTTCGCTGGCAAAATAAAAGCTGTGTTGTGGAGTTTGAATTTTCGGATTATACAGAATAAGAATCCATTTCAGGCATAATATATAATAATATATAAGTATTAGACATTAATACATACCGCTATTAAAATGTAGGTGTCCGGATAGGATATCTGCATTTTTTGTTACAAATGCTGTCCTGACAGTATTTGCATGGGAACAGAAGACATAAGAGCGAGAGAATTTGATGATTATTTCACTCTTCAGGTTTGTGTCTGCGCTGCCGCCACGAACCTGAGAAGAGTAAAAGGCAGCGCAGAAATGAGGATAATTATGCAGTATACAAAATTGGGGAACTCGGATTTAAAGGTTTCACGTATATGTATGGGGTGCATGGGATTTGGGGATGCGTCAAATGGCCAGCACACATGGACTGTCGATGAGGAACATTCAAGACAGATTATAAAGCGTGGGCTTGAATTAGGGGTTAATTTTTTTGATACGGCGATAGCCTATCAGAGCGGCACAAGCGAGATGTTTCTTGGAAATGCCCTATGGGATTATGCACAGCGAGATAAGGTTGTTGTTGCAACGAAGTTTCTTCCGCGAACACAGGCGGAAATAGATGAGGGAATAACGGGGCAGCAGCATATTGAGAGAATGATAAATAAAAGCCTTGAAAATCTAGGTATGGATTATGTTGATTTATATATATACCATATGTGGGACTATCAGACGCCTCTGTATGATATTATGGAGGGGTTAAACAATGTGGTTAAGGCTGGAAAGGCCAGGTATATAGGGATTTCTAACTGTTTTGCGTATCAGCTTGCCAAGGCAAATGCGCTGGCTGAAAGAGAGGGCTTTGCCAAATTTATATCTGTGCAGGGGCATTATAATCTTATTTTTCGTGAGGAAGAACGAGAAATGGCAGGACTGTGCCGTGAGGATAATATTGCGATGACGCCGTACAGTCCGCTCGCAGGAGGAAGGCTATCAAAACATCCCGGAGAGACGTCAAAGCGTTTGGCTGAGGACAGCTACGCCAAATTAAAGTATAACGCGACCGCTGATCAGGACGGCGTAATTGTACAGAGGGTTGCGGAGCTGGCTGAAAAACATGGCGTGTCAATGACGGAAATTTCACTTGCGTGGCTGTTGACAAAAGTAACTTCTCCGGTGGTCGGAGCAACAAAATTAAGCCATATAGAGGGGGCTGCAAAATCAGTCGATCTTAGTCTGAGCAGCGAAGAGATTGCATATCTGGAGGAGCCGTATGTGCCTCATCGCCTTGTGGGAGTTATGGCTCAGAATACATGTGAGACTGCCGCCCAAAAGCATGTGTGGTCGGTGGGAAATCAGAGCGTATAGGGGGCTTGATTTGCGCAGATTAAGAATAATATAAAATAATATAACAGCGCTCTGTATGAGTCCGGACATCTTGTATCGTGGACTTATATAAAGCGCTGTCATTTTGAAAGCCGTTTACGCCGGATAAATATATGGGAAAATTATTAAAATTATACAATATCCAATTTATCGATATATTTTTTAAAGGAGCCGTCATAAATTGCTGTAAGGAGATTGTTGAGCCGGTGAAGTGCAAGTGCGAGCAGTTCGCTGCTTATTATGCTGCGGCTGCACGCGTCTGCGAGCTCGTCAAGGTCAACAACACGCACAAAACCATTGTTTTCGACAATTACATCGGCCAGCAGGTCAGTAAAAATATATTCGTCTTTTTCCTCGTCATACGAGGTGTCAATAATATCGCAGTAAACATAGCAGAGTTCATTTTCTGCGTTGAAAAATTTACTTATTTTCCAGCCGTTATCTATACAGTAAAGAGAGACACCGTGAGAAAACTCTGCTTTTGGATGTAGAGTATTCCATTTTGTTATGAGTTCATCGGGGGTGGAGTGGATTATTCGGTCATCCTTCAAATGAATACATTCGTCAGGAATCAGTCTCCTGCGGAATAAATCAGTCATAAAAAGCCCTCATTTCGTATATCGGTTATATTTATATTAATTAAAAACTGTATTAAAACCTCAATTTAAGAGAATTATAACAGTATGCATTTATAAATTCAATTATTAAACGAATAAAACTGTAAAATAAAATTGTGAGAAAGTTTAGAAAAAAAATAGACTTAACGATTTATAAATGTTATTATTAATTATATACTATATTGAGAGGATATTTAGATGAGCTCTAAAAATTCAGAGTTTCGCAACATCATTCTTATTACGCAGGTGGGAATCAGCGTAATGGTGCCGGTGTTTCTGTGTGTTGCTTTGGGAGTGTGGCTGGATAACCGGTTTGATTCGTGGTTTACCGTTCCTCTTCTGGCACTTGGTATAGCGGCCGGCGCAAGAAATGCGTATGTTCTGGTAATGAATGTTGTGAGGAATGAGGAGAGGCAGCGCAGAAAACATCTGGAAGATGAAATTATGCGCAAGGTTGACAGGGCGAATCACAAAAACAGCTATGACAGAGAGAATAAAAGAATTAAATGAGGCGCTGCCGGGAATATTGATACTTGATTTTGCGTATCTGTTAATCGGAGAGCTTATTATATTTCTTGTGTTTGAGGAGCCGGCAAAGATTGCGGTAGGTTTTTTTGCGGGTATTGTTTATGCGGTTTTTTGTGTTTTTAACATGAGTTTCAGAGTTCGTAAGGTAGTGTATGGCAGGGCTGACAGCAGAAGAACATTTATTTTAGGGTATCTGATAAGACTTATCGTTATGGTACTGGTATTTGCGGTGTTGTATTATTCTGATGTCGGCAATATACTGGCGGCGTTGGCAGGGATGTTTGCGATGAAAATATCGGCGTATCTGCAGCCTGTGACTCAAAAAATATCTTCCAAAATATCAGGAAAAGGAGGAGAAAAAGGTGGGGAGCATGAATGTGACCTCAATGACGTCGATGATAGCCTGTGACAGCAGCTTCATGATTAAGTCGCTGTACACATTCACAATACCCGGAATTGATTACGATTTCAGCATTAATACTACCCATGTGGCAATGTTCATAGTATCGCTGTTTATCATTGTAATGGCAATTATAGCCAGAATAAAGATAAATAAGGCTAACGCGTCTGACACGCCTGGATTTTTTCAGAATGTGGTTGAGCTGATTGTAGAGATGCTTCAGACTATGGTTGAGGGAATTATGGGTAAGAATGCAAACAAGTTTGTAAATTATCTTTCAACCTTGTTCTTGTTCATAATTATTTCCAATATATCGGGATTGTTCGGCTTAAGACCGCCTACCGCGGATTACGGTGTTACCTTATGTCTTGGTGTTATTACTTTTATATTGGTTCAGTTTAACGGCATCAAGAAAAACAAACTGGGGCATTTCACGTCACTGTTTCAGCCAATATGGTTTTTGTTTCCGATTAATCTGATTGGTGAGTTTGCAGTACCGCTGTCCCTTTCACTGCGTTTATTCGGTAACATCATGTCGGGTACAGTTCTCATGGGACTGATATATGACCTGCTCAATCCGTACACAATAGGAGCAGGTGCATTTCTTCACGGGTATTTTGATTTGTTTTCAGGATGTATACAGGCGTACGTATTTTGTATGCTGACAATGGTATATGTAAATGACAAAATTGCCGACGATTAACTAAAAATAAGGCGTTGTCTGAACACTTCAAGAAAAAATAATAAAATACAGTGTTCGGCAGAAAATAATTTTTTTTTATGGAGGATTTTATCATGGATATTAACGGACAGGATTTTATCAATGCTATGTCAGCTATTGGCGCAGGTATTGCTATGATTGCGGGTGTCGGACCGGGTGTCGGACAGGGTATTGCAGCGGGTCACGGTGCGGCGGCTGTAGGACGCAATCCGGGTGCAAAGTCTGCGATTACCTCAACTATGCTTCTTGGACAGGCCGTTGCCGAGACAACAGGTTTGTATGGTTTCGCCGTGGCTATTATTTTAATGTTTGTTAAGCCGTTCAAGTAAAGATAATTTGAATTAAAAAATAGTCAGGAAGGAGGCTATGACATTGATTTCCTGGGGAAGTACATTGGTAGCCCTCGCGGATGATGGCAGGCTTTTCGGTCTGGATTACCAGCTGCTTTTCGACTCTGCGATTACAGCGATAAATGTATTTATTTTATTTATACTGCTCTCGTTTATATTGTTTAATCCTGTAAGAAATATGCTCAAAAAGCGTCAGGATAAAATTACAAGCGACAGGGAAAATGCAGAGGCGGATAAAAAAGAAGCGCTTGCTATGAAACTGGAATACGAAGAGAAGCTTAGAGCTGCGAATAAGGAGGCCGAAGCTATATTAAGTGATGCAAGACGAGTTGCAAAGCATAATGAGCAGAAGATTGTGGCCGATGCAAAAGAAGAGGCGGCACGCATAATTGCAAGGGCCAACACCGAGGCTGAGCTTGAAAAGCAGAAAGCCGCAGATGAGGTTAAGCAGCAGATTATTGCGGTTGCACAGATGATGGCGTCTAAGGTTTTGGCAGGGAGTATGACGGAAGCGGTCAGTCAGGAGCTGATTGAGCAGACTTTAAATGAAATGGGTGATAACACATGGCTAAGTTAGCGGCGTACAAATACAGTGAGGCATTATTTGAACTGGCTGTCGAAATGGAACGGACAGATGAGTTTTATGACGAGGCGGGTGCAGTTCTTGAGGCGTTTTCAGAAAACAGCGAACTTAATAACCTTTTAAATCATCCCAAAGTAAGCAAAGAGGATAAGGAGCGTTTTATAGAGAAGAGCTTTGGCGAATTTCTTTCAAGAGAGATGACCGGGCTTCTGGTGCTGATGATTTCCAAAGACCGGCAGAGGGACATAAAGGATACGCTGATTGAGTTCAGGGACAAAGTGCTTGATTATAAAAAAATAGGTACGGTCTATGTAAAGACAGCAGCTCCTTTGAGCCGGAAGCAGAAGGAAAAGCTGGTAGATCGTCTTCTGGCAACAACAGATTACAGGGAGTTTCATATGAATTACACCGTTGAGCCCGAGTTAATCGGGGGAATGATTATTCGTATAAAAGACCGTGTTGTGGACAGCAGCATAAAAACAAAACTAGATGAGCTTGCAAGGGATTTAAAGAAAATCCAGTTAATGTAGGCTTATACTTTATATAGAAAGAGGGTGCGTTAGTCTAATGAATTTGAGACCGGAAGAAATCAGCTCCGTTATTAAGGAGCAGATTAAAAGGTATTCTGCGGGGCTTGAGGTGTCCGACGTGGGTACCGTAATTCAGGTTGCAGACGGCATCGCGCGTATACATGGACTTGAAAAGGCAATGCAGGGAGAACTGCTTGAATTTCCGGGCGAGGTTTACGGAATGGTGTTAAACCTTGAGGAGGATAATGTAGGTGCGGTCCTGCTTGGAGATTCAAAAAATATAAACGAGAAGGATACGGTAAAAACGACAGGAAGAGTTGTCGAGGTGCCGGTAGGTGATGCGCTTACGGGAAGAGTCGTTAATGCGCTCGGTCAGCCTATTGACGGCAAAGGACCGATAAATACCGACAAATACCGTCAGATTGAGAGGGTGGCGCCGGGAGTTATCACAAGAAAATCAGTAGATACACCGCTTCAGACAGGTATCAAGGCTATAGATGCAATGGTGCCGATTGGCAGGGGACAAAGAGAGCTTATCATCGGAGACCGCCAGACGGGAAAGACAGCCATAGCTATTGACACGATTATCAATCAGAAGGGGCAGGGAGTTAAGTGTATTTATGTAGCAATAGGTCAAAAGGCTTCAACAGTTGCGAATATAGTTAAAACTCTTGAGGAGTACGGAGCTATGAGCTATACAACTGTTGTGGCGTCAACGGCGAGCGAGCTTGCTCCGCTTCAGTATATCGCGCCTTATTCAGGCTGTGCAATCGGTGAGGAATGGATGGAGCAGGGACAGGATGTGCTTGTCGTGTATGATGATCTGAGCAAGCATGCGGCTGCATACAGAACACTGTCGCTGCTTCTGAAAAGACCGCCTGGAAGAGAGGCATATCCGGGAGACGTATTCTATCTGCACTCAAGGCTTTTGGAGAGAGCCGCGAGAATGTCGGATGAGTACGGCGGAGGCTCGCTCACGGCGCTTCCTATTATTGAGACTCAGGCGGGAGATGTGTCTGCGTATATTCCGACAAATGTAATTTCAATTACGGACGGTCAGATTTATCTTGAGACAGAGATGTTTAACGCCGGTTTCAGGCCTGCTGTTAATGCGGGGCTGTCGGTATCGCGTGTAGGAGGATCAGCGCAGATTAAAGCTATGAAAAAAATTGCAGCACCTATCCGTGTTGATTTGGCGCAGTACAGAGAACTCGCCTCATTTGCTCAGTTTGGCTCTGAACTGGATTCTGATACAAAGGAGAAACTTGCACAGGGCGAGCGTATCAGGGAGATGCTCAAGCAGCCTCAGTATAAGCCGATGCCTGTAGAGTATCAGGTAATAATCATATACGCGGTAACAAAAAAGTATGTTATTGACATACCTGTTGAAAAGGTTTTGGATTTTCAGGACGGATTGTTTGATTTTATTGATACAAAATATCCGCAGATTCCGGAAAATATCAGAACCGCAAAGGTGCTTGATGATGAGAGCGAAAGAGCTCTGGTCAATGCTATCGAAGAATTTAAAAAGACATTTAAATAGAGCAGCGGAATGGAGGTAACGGATTATGGCCTCAATGAGAGACATAAAAAGACGTAAAGATACGATTCAGAGTACGGGTCAGATTACCAAAGCCATGAAGCTCGTTTCCACGGTTAAGCTGCAGAAGGCAAAAGTCAGGGCAGAGAGCACCAGACCGTATTCTGATTTGATGTATGAGACAGTGCAGAGTATTCTTGCAAAATCAGGGCATATAAGTCATAGATATCTGAGAGCCGCCGCTTCTAAAAAGAAAGCTGTCATTGTTATTACCTCCAACAGAGGGCTTGCAGGCGGTTATAACACAAATATAACAAAGCTGATTACCGACGGGGATTTTGACAGTGACGACACAGTTATATATGCTGTCGGCAAAAAGGGAAGAGAGTTTCTTGAAAGAAAAGGCTACGAAATAAAAGCAGATTATTCCGAGGCGGTCAATGAGCCTATTTATACAGATGCAAAAGAGATTTGCGAGGAGGTGCTTTCTGCTTTTACACAGGGAGAGGTAGGAGAGATTTATCTGGTCTACACAGCTTTTAAGAATACAGTTGTACATGAGCCAAAGTCTGTTAAACTGCTCCCTGTATCAGCTGACGAGACACAGCTTGCCACGGACGGAAGCGAGGCTCTGATGACATATGAGCCAAGCGAGGAGGAAGCTCTTAATATGATTATTCCGAAATATCTGGGCAGTCTTATTTACGGGGCAATGATAGAATCGGTTGCCAGTGAGAACGGTGCCAGGATGCAGGCTATGGACAGTGCCACAAGCAATGCGGAGGATATGATTTCGAGTCTGTCGCTCAAGTACAACAGGGCGCGTCAGGCTGCTATCACACAGGAGCTCACGGAGATTATTTCCGGTGCAAATGCTATCGAATAAATATAAATTGGAGGCAAAATTAAAAGAATGGCAGAGAAAAAAATTGGTAAGATTACCCAGATTATCGGTGCCGTTTTGGATATAAAGTTTCAGGGGGATTTTCTGCCTGAGATTAATTCGGCTATAAATATTACGCGTACCGACGGCGAGCGTCTGGTGGTAGAAGTGGCTGCACATCTCGGCGATGATACGGTAAGATGTATCGCAATGGGACCTACCGACGGTCTG
>CASFUI010000373.1 GCA_949297565.1 uncultured Eubacteriales bacterium | reverse complement strand
TTCCTCCTTGATTAGAATTTTATCGATTTTGGATTTATATATAATCCATTCGTTTCTGTAGAACATAAGCTGTCTGTTTCCGATTTCCGTCAGCTTGTAATAGCGGCGGTTTCTTCCGTTAAAAGGCTGGTCATATGTGATCAGACAATTTTCCCTCAGCAGCCTCCGAAGAACGGGATATAAAGTTGATTCGGAAATATCGACAACCTCCTTTACACGCTGCGTCAGCGCGTACCCGTATAAATCCTCATGTTCGAGTGCGGACAGTACGCATGCATCCAGCAGCGCGGAGCCAATTTGAAAAACCATATTAATCTCCATTTCTGAGCGACTTGTCGCGAATGGGCGATGACAAATCCGCACAGGCGGTTTCTCATCTGCCATCAGTGCTATTTGCTTTCGCTCAGAAGCAAATAGCTTGTAAATAATATTATATAATATATAGTATTGTTGAGATTATATTATAATATGATTTAATGTATGTCAACTATAATTTTGGGTGGAATTATTTGCTGCGGTAATGTAAAATAAAACTCGATAAGTTTGCGTCCGAGCTGCCGATATAAACCGTAAGGAGCAAAAGGCAGCGCAGAAATGGGGAGAATATGACAGCTTTAAAATCATTTGTTCTTGCGTTTTCAATGTATTCAAGAATTCCGATGCCGCATGTCAGGCTTGAGGAAAATGATATGAAATATATATTCGGATTTTTTCCTCTGGTTGGTGCGGTGATAGGGGCGCTTGCCTCCGGCTGGCTGTTTCTTGCGGACAGGCTTGGCGCGGGTACAATAACCGCTGTGTGCGCGGAGATTGGAATACTGCTACTTATAACGGGCGGCATTCACACAGACGGTTATATGGACACAATGGACGCAGTTCACTCATATGGTGACAGACAGAAAAAACTGGAAATTCTTAAGGATTCCCATATAGGAGCCTTTGCGGTTATAATGCTGCTTGTATATGTCATGTTTGAGGCAGCGGCATTAGCCCGGATATATGAGACTAAGAATTTAAAATATATAATTTTGACGGGCTTTGTATTTTATTTGTCAAGAATTGCGAGTGCAGCTGCAGCTGTCAATTTCAAGGCGGCTAAAAGCGACGGTATGCTTCGTCTTGCGGCTTCGTGGGCTGACAAAAGGACTGTAAATGTAATGCTCTGTTTCCATTTTGCGGTGTGTATGGCGGGAATGACTGCTGTGAAGCCTGCTGCGGGAGCAGTGATGGTTTTTGTTCAGCTTGCGGTATTTATTTATTACAGGCTGTGGTCATACAAATCTTTCGGTGGAGTCACGGGAGACCTCGCGGGCTGGTTTTTATGCATGAGCGAGCTGTGCCAGATAATAGTGCTCTCGGTTATGTGCCGGTGAAAGGCCGTTCAGATACAAAACGCCGGTTGAAAGGTTTTGTGCCGGAGCGTCACAAGCAGCATCTATCACAGAGGAAAAATCGCATCTGCGAAATTTTCTTAGCGTTCTTTCGCAATAAAACGCTCAGAAATGGAGATTAGTATGGAATTATATGTCGGAGGAGCATGGCAGGGAAAACTTGAATACGTGCTCAAAAAATATAAAAAAGAAAGAGCTGCCGGGTACAGGCATGACATCAAATGCGTCAAAGAGAGCGAGCCGTCTGTTGCGCAGGGAGAGAGCTGCTGCCGGGATGATATGAAGGAAGCGGATATAATTAATCATTTTCATATATTTGTGAGGCGTGAGCTGGAAGCAGGAAGGGAGCTTGGCGGATTTGTGAACTGGCTCTACGGGGTAAATCCCGATGTGATTATTATATGCGACGAGGTCGGAAGCGGAATAATTCCTGCCGACAAAAATGAGCGCGATTACAGGGAGAGCGTCGGAAGGCTGCTATGTGAGGCAGCCGGGCTGTCAGAGCATATGGAGCGAATTACAGGCGGAATAGGAATGAAGATAAAATGAAAATAGAGGATAACAGCGGACATTTATGAGAGTGATACTTATACGGCACGGATGTACTGCCGGAAATATGGAAAAACGATATATCGGAAGAACAGATGAGCCTCTGTGCGGCGAGGGAATACAAAGACTTGAGGACGCGGTAAGAAAAAATATTTATCCGCATGCTGATAAGGTTGTCGTCAGCCCGATGTCAAGGTGCATTGAGACGGCAAATATTATCTATCCCGGAGCTGATGTTTATACAGAGCCGCGTCTCAGAGAGTGTGATTTCGGGATTTTTGAGGGTAAAAATTTCCGTGAGCTGTCAGACGAGCCGCTTTACCGTGAATGGGTTGAGAGCGGCGGAAATATGGGATTTCCCGGCGGCGAGCTCCCGAAAGCCTTTAAAGAAAGATGCACGGAGGGGTTTTTTGATGTATTAAAAAGCTGCTATGACGAAAATAAAACGCTTGCAGTGATAGCCCACGGCGGAACTGTCATGTCTGTGATGTCATATGCCTGCAAAGGCGGTTATTTCGACTATTCATGCGAAAACGGCAGCGGTTATATATGTGATTTTAAAATGGGAAAAATATTTGAAAATAAAGCGGCAGGGAGGCCAAAGGATGCTAAGACTCGTTATTTTTACTGTACCGATTATACTGGGCTGGGCTCTTGATTTGCTGTTTGGCGACCCGCACTGGCTCTGGCATCCTGTGAGACTTACAGGGAAATTTATCCAGACGCTTGAAAATCATTTATACAGTCAGGGGGACAGCGACAGGAAAAAATTTTATAAGGGACTGCTGCTTTCCGTTTCGGTTATAGCTGTCACAGCGGCAGTGTCAGGCATTATTGTTTTTTGTTTTTGGAAAATTCACCCTTACGTCGGGGCTTTGGCGGAGGGGGTTATGTGTTATCAGCTCATAGCGGTGAAGGCTCTGAAGGACGAGAGCATGAAGGTTTACAGGGAACTGAAAAATTCGGATATTGACGGCGCCAGACGCGCGGTGTCGATGATAGTCGGAAGAGATACAGACAGGCTTGACTGCACAGGTGTAGCGAAGGCGGCTGTCGAGACGGTTGCGGAAAACACGTCCGACGGAGTTATTGCGCCGCTCTTTTATATAATGCTTTTCGGCGCGGTCGGGGGTTTTGTGTATAAGGCGATAAATACAATGGATTCAATGCTTGGCTATAAAAATGACAGGTATATATATTTCGGAAGGGCGGCGGCAAGACTTGACGATGCCGTCAATTTTATTCCGTCAAGAATAGCCGCTGTGATTATGATTATTGCGTCGGGAGCCGCCGGAATATTTGGAGGAAGCAGCCGTTATAATATGAAAAACGCCATTAAAATATACAGGCGAGACAGAAGAAAGCACGCAAGCCCCAATTCTGCGCAGACCGAGTCAGTGTGCGCGGGAGCGCTTGGAATTGAGCTTGCAGGCGACAGCTATTATTTCGGAAGGCTTGTAAAAAAGCCGATTATAGGTGATGCGAAAAGACCTGTTGAGCCTGAAGATATAGTGAGAGCGAATGTTCTTTTGTATATAGCTTCGTTTCTAATGGCGGCGCTGGCGGTGATATTAAGAGCTGTATTGGCGCTTTGGAGGTGAGGAAATGCACGGCTTTTTATATTCGGATGAAAAAAACTGTCATACAGTTCCATGCTTCACACACGGCGGGGATATTTATAATAATGATGTCGAGCTTGACTTTTCGGTGAATATTAATCCTATGGGTATGCCAAAAAAGGCAAGAGAGGCCTTGATTTCAGGTGTGGATGAGGATTCCAGTTATCCCGATATTAACTGCCTGCGTCTGGCACTGGCTGTGTCAGAGCGCGAAAATGTGAGCAGAGAGAGAATTTTATTCGGAAACGGGGCGTCTGAACTTATAATGGCGGCGGTACGCGCGGTAAAACCCGACATCTGTATTATGGCAGCTCCTACGTTTTCGGGTTATGAGCGCGCCGCGCGGGCGTGCGGAGCGAGAACGGCATTTTATGAGCTGGACGAAAAAAAGGATTTTGCGTACGATGAAGGAATTTGCCGCCGGATTGAAGATATTGCGGGCGGCTGTAAAAACTGCGGCTCTGACGGGGAGGCGAGATTCGGAAGGCTTATGGTGTTTTTGTGCAGTCCCAATAATCCGGTCGGCAGTCTGATTTCGCCTGAGCTTACGGAAAAGATTGCGTCAGTATGCAGACGTCTTGGAGCCGTGGTCGTGGTTGACGAGTGCTTTCTTAGGTTTACCGGCAGGTATGAGGAGTATAGCAGCAGGAGGCTTTTGGATTTATATGACAATCTTATTGTCATAAACGCGTTCACAAAATTTTTTGCAATGGCTGGTATAAGGCTTGGTTATGCGATGACATCGAATATTGCCGTGCTTGACAGAATGCGGTTTCAGATGCCTGAGTGGAGCGTGTCCACAGTGGCGCAGAGAACAGGTGTCGCTGCGCTTGGAGACCCTGATTATGAGCGGATGACAGTAAATTATGTGCAAGGCGAGAGAAAGTTTCTCGAAGAGGGGCTTGGCAGGCTTGGAATGAAGGTCTATGAGGGTTGTGCTGATTTTGTAGCATTCAGGATTGAAGATGAGAGCAATATAAAGCTGTATGAGGAGCTTCTGAAGAAAAAAATATTAATACGAAGCTGTGCGGATTACAGAAATATGCCAAAGAATAGTTTTCGAGCCGCAGTCAGGCGCAGAGAAGAAAATGAAATTTTATTAAAAGCGATGAGAGAAATACTAAATCGGTAAAAATGGAGATTAGTGTGAATAAATCACGCTGATGCGATGATTTATTCACACGGCTGTTTGTGCCGGAGCGCCACAAACAGCCGTAATGGCAGACGCAAATTTAATATTTGCGTCGCCACGTCGCGATAAACGCTCCGGAATGGAGATTGATATGGCTAAAAATCTTATGATACAGGGTACAATGTCAAACGCTGGAAAAAGTGTTGTTACGGCGGGGATTCTGCGCGTTCTGAAACAGGACGGATACAGGGTTGCGCCGTTTAAGTCACAGAATATGGCACTGAACTCATATATCACGGAGGACGGTCTGGAAATGGGAAGAGCGCAGGTCATGCAGGCAGAGGCGGCGGGGATAGCTCCGCAGGTGTGCATGAATCCAATACTTTTAAAGCCCACAAGCGATGTCGGCTCTCAGGTTATAGTAAACGGAGCTGTAAGTGGCAATATG
>CASFUI010000372.1 GCA_949297565.1 uncultured Eubacteriales bacterium | reverse complement strand
TTGAACAGGCAGTCTGCTATGCCTATGATGAGAAATATGGTTATCTGACCACATGTCCGTCGAATGTCGGAACAGGGATGAGGGCTTCTTATATGCTGCATCTGCCGGCTCTTTCCAGCAATAACAGAATTTCAGGTTTAGCAGCCGAGGTTGGAAGATTTGGACTTGTGATGAGGGGCGTATACGGAGACAGTTCAAGAAGCTACGGTGATATATATCAGCTGTCTAATCAGATTACGCTTGGAATTTCAGAGAAAGAGATTATAGATAATTTAAGTCATATTGCCAATCAGATAATAAGCCAGGAAAGGGCGCTGAGAAGGCAGTATGTTATTAACAGAAAGCTCTCGGCGCTTGACGCCGTGTACCGTTCTTACGGTGTTTTGAGATATGCAAGAAAAATGTCTCTCAAGGATGCCATGCTTCTGCTTTCACAGGTAAGGCTGGGCTTAGCGCAGGGGCTTATAATGACGGATTCAGAGAATGAATTTTGCGTGTATCAGCTTATGATAGGGATTCAGCCTGCAAATCTGGCGCTTATGAATGAAAATGAGCTGTCGGAGGAAGAGCTTGAGGAATACAGGGCAAAATTTATAAGGGATAACCTTCCGGTTATACGGTGAATAAGTGATTGTAATATGCCTAATAATTGATTTAAAGACGAAAGGAATAAACATATGCAGAGCAGATTTACAAAAAAGGCGCAGGAAGCTCTCGACCATGCTTCAGAGGCTGCGCTTATGCTTGGACACAGCTATATTGGCTCGGAACATTTGTTAATCGGGTTAATACAGACTGACGACTGCCTCGCATCGGCAGTGCTTAAGGAATTTGACGTCACAGATGAAAAAATAATAAATCTCGTGTATCAGCTTATAGCTCCGGAGGGGGCAGTGGGCATGAAAGAGCCGTCAGGGTATACGCCGAGAGTCAGACGTATACTTGAAAATTCGGCAAAGGAGGCTATACGCTTTAAATCCGATTTAATCGGCACAGAGCATATTTTGATTTCGATTATAAAGGAGTCTGAGAGCGTTGCGGCAAGACTTTTAAACACAATAGGCGTAAATATAAAAAAGCTGTATGTTGATATTCTTGTGGCAATGGGCGAGGATGCCAATACTTACAGAGATGATTTGCACAGCACAAAATCCAGAGGCAGGGATAAAAAGGCGACACAGACGCTTGACCAGTACAGCAGGGATCTGACAGAGCTTGCCAGACAGGGAAAACTGGACCCTGTTATAGGAAGAGAGGAAGAGATAAACAGAGTTATACAGATTTTGAGCAGAAGAACAAAGAATAATCCTTGTCTCATAGGCGAGCCGGGTGTCGGAAAGACGGCTATTGCAGAGGGGCTTGCCGAAAAGATTGTTGAGGGCAATGTTCCGGAGACTATTAAGGATAAGCGTCTTCTCACGCTTGATTTGTCAGGAATGGTCGCAGGCTCAAAGTACAGGGGAGAGTTTGAGGAACGCATCAAAAAGGTTATAAATGAAGTTAAGGATGCAGGAAATGTACTGTTGTTCCTGGATGAGCTTCACACTATAATCGGAGCCGGCGGGGCAGAGGGGGCAATAGATGCCTCTAACATTTTAAAGCCGTCCCTGGCAAGAGGAGAAATACAGCTTATAGGTGCAACAACTCTTGAGGAGTACAGAAAATATATAGAAAAAGACGCTGCGCTGGAGCGCCGTTTCCAGCCTGTAAAGGTGGAGGAGCCTACTGAGGATGAAGCGGTTCAGATTCTCATGGGACTTCGCAAGAAATATGAGGAGCACCACAATGTCACGATTGATGATAAGGCGGTATATGCCGCGGTTAAGCTCTCAAAGCGATACATCAATGACAGATTTCTTCCGGATAAGGCGATTGACCTGATTGACGAGGCAGCTTCAAAGACAAGGCTTAAAGCATATGTAATGCCTGACAGTGTGAAGAAGCTTGAAGATGAAATCAAGCAGATGGACATAAAAAAAGAAGAGGCTATAAAGAACGAGGCATACGAGGAAGCGGGAGAAATCAAGCGTCAGCAGACAAAAAAACGGGAAAAGCTGGATAAACTTGTTCATGACTGGGAGGAAAAGCGCAGCAGCGCCAATCTTAATGTCGGCGAGGATGAGATTGCAGATGTGGTATCTTCATGGACAAAGATACCTGTCTCAAGAATTGCACAGGCTGAGTCGGAACGCCTTATGAAGCTTGAGGAGACGCTCCATAAACGCGTTATAGGCCAGGATGAAGCTGTCAGCTCAATAGCAAGAGCAATCCGAAGAGGAAGAGTGGGATTAAAAGATCCTAACAGGCCAATCGGGTCATTTTTGTTTCTCGGCCCTACGGGTGTAGGAAAGACAGAGCTGTCAAAGGCTCTGGCAGACGCGATGTTCGGAAGTGAAAACGCGCTTATACGCGTCGATATGTCTGAGTTTATGGAAAAGCACACGGTATCAAAGCTTATCGGCTCACCTCCGGGATATGTAGGCTATGACGAGGGAGGACAGCTCTCCGAGAAGGTGAGAAGAAATCCTTACTCAGTTGTGCTCTTTGATGAGGTTGAAAAAGCTCACCCGGATGTTTTCAATGTGCTTTTG
>CASFUI010000371.1 GCA_949297565.1 uncultured Eubacteriales bacterium | reverse complement strand
TGTCGTTCGTCACAAGAAGACCTGTTGCCTCAAGCTTTGCTCCAAGCTCGGTAGACTTTCCCCCCGGCGCGGCACACATATCAAATACAATATCGCCTCTCTCTATCGGCAGGACATTGGCAGGAGTCATTGCGCTGGGCTCCTGTATGTAGTACAGTCCCGCAAAATAATATGGATGCTTTGCCGGCTTGTCCTCCTCACTGAAATAAAAACCGTTTTCAATCCACGGAATAGGTTCAAGTTTAAATGGACTTATTTTCAAAAAATCTTCTACTGATATTTTAAGCGTATTGACGCGCAGACCATAGAGCCTGCTTTCGTTAAAGCTGTCAAGATAAGCCTCAAAATCATCTCCCAGCATTTCTCTCATATTTTTCAGATATTGTTCCGGCAAATTCATATTAATCTCCATTTCTGCACCGTCTTTTGCACATTGCTGACGCTTTTATACCATGTCCGCAAAGCGGACATGGAGCCTCCGGCAGATTTTAAGCGCTCTAATTTTTGCGGTGGACGCAAAAATTAATGCGCAGGTATAATGTGCACTCTGTGCACATTATACCATACTTAATACTGATAATACAGTATTTTGTTGCTGATGTTTTTGAGCAAGTAATATGGATTTATGGCACGTTCCTCTCCATCCTTTGTTATATAAATTCCAAAATGAAGATGCACGTCAAATTTTCCTCTTGTTCCCTCTATTTTGCTGTAGCCTGTATCTCCCATATACCCTAAAAGCTGTCCCGCGCTTACCGCAGCTCCCTCCGAGAGTCCCTCGGCGAAAGAATCCAGATGCGCATAATAATAATAAATATTGTTATCCGACAAAACACCTATGCGATAACCTCCAAGCTCCAGCCAGCCTATATTTGTGACAGTTCCGCCGCATACTGCTACGACAGGCATTACACCTGCCTCATTCTTATCTGACATAATATCCGTTCCCTCATGTTTCCGTTCACCGCCATATGTTCTGGAATATCCCCACGAATCAACATAATTTACCCATGAATCGTCATTAAGTGAGCGAGCCACAGGAAAATACACCATCTCACCGAAAAGAGCGTTTAAGACGTTTTTATAAAAGCTGAAGTCCTTGGCATTAAAACGCATCATACGGTTTCTGTTTCGTATACAGATATTTTTGTGAAGTCCGTACAACACATTATCGTCCACATTATAGTTGTTCATCAAAAGCGCAATGCAGAGCATCTCTCCCGCCTCAAGCGACAGTCTTTCAGCATTTTCTGCCACAGCTTCGGTTGAGACATCAAGCTGCATTGCCGCAAATTTTTCACTGTCTATTGATGTTTCAAAAAGAATATGCTCATTTTTATTCAAAAATGACAACTCAAAATTAATCAAAATTGCAAGCGCAGCTATTACTGCAATTATTTTTTTTACATGTTTCATGAAAACTTCGCATATTTTTTTATTAATTATGTATGCGGAAGTTTGAAATATCATGAGAAAAAGTAAAATAAATCATGAAAGTATTGCAGCCCGCGGTTCATTACCGAACAAGAAAGCAATTTTGACAAAAACTGCTTTTGCTGCAATATTTATACTTTTTATTACATTTCCTCAGGTTTCGTTTAAGGGAGCTGCCGCAGGCTTGTCTCTCTGGGCCAAGAGCATTCTTCCCGGTCTGTTTCCCGCTGCTGTTATTTCCTCATGCATAATGTCTATGATTGGCGGGGAGTATAAACATTCAAAAGCTGTATATGCCTATATTTTCTCTGCGGGAGTATTATGCGGCTATCCTCTGGGTGCAATGCTTTGCAGTGAATTTCATAAATTAGAGCCTGAAAACGACAGTCTGTGCGAAAAAATCATGG
>CASFUI010000370.1 GCA_949297565.1 uncultured Eubacteriales bacterium | reverse complement strand
CGGCATTTCTTCTATTGAAGAGGCAGAGAAGATTACGAAGGATGCCGGATTAGATGTATACAATATGGTAAAGGGCATTCAGCCGATTTGTTTTGAAAACGCATGCTGGGCTTACACAGTAGGTGCTGCAATCGCAATCAAGAAGGGAGCAAGAAAGGCTTCAGAGGCTGCCGCAGCTATCGGAGAGGGACTTCAGGCTTTCTGTATTCCAGGCTCAGTTGCTGACCAGCGTAAGGTTGGTTTGGGACACGGCAATCTCGGAAAGATGCTTCTCGAGGAGGATACTGAGTGTTTCGCATTCCTTGCAGGCCACGAGTCATTTGCAGCCGCTGAGGGCGCTATCGGTATCGCTGAGAAGGCTAACAAGGTTCGTAAAAAACCACTGAGAGTTATCTTAAACGGTCTTGGTAAGGATGCAGCAAAGATTATCTCAAGAATTAACGGATTTACATTTGTTGAGACAGAGATGGACTATTCAACAGGTGAGGTTAAAGAAATTTCAAGAACAGCTTATTCAGACGGTCTTCGTTCTAAGGTAAACTGCTACGGCGCTAACGACGTAACAGAGGGCGTTGCAATCATGTGGAAGGAAAATGTTGATATTTCTATCACAGGTAACTCAACAAACCCTACAAGATTCCAGCATCCTGTTGCAGGTACATACAAGAAGGAAAGACTTGAGGCGGGCAAGAAGTATTTTTCAGTAGCTTCAGGCGGCGGTACAGGTCGTACGCTTCATCCTGATAACATGGCAGCAGGTCCTGCTTCTTACGGTATGACAGATACTATGGGACGTATGCACTCAGACGCTCAGTTCGCGGGCTCTTCTTCAGTTCCTGCTCACGTTGAGATGATGGGTCTTATCGGCATGGGCAACAACCCAATGGTTGGCGCTACAGTTGCTGTTGCTGTTGCCATTCAGGAAGCAGCAGACAATGGAAAATTCTAAATAAAAATCTGGCAAATAAGCGTGTTTTAAGGACTTTTGAGATTTTCTCAAAAGTCCTTTTCTAGTTCGCTTAAATAACAAATATCGTGTTAGAATATATTCTATGTCTATGTGGTGTCTACAGAAATTTTCAATGTAGACATGAAAATTATATGGACAGTCAAAAAATTAACGGCGCATCAAATGCGCCGCTGCTGACAGTTATTTATTCTGCTTTATAAACCGGATAGTTTAATACTTTTTCTTTAGTGTATTCGAGAGATTCATCGTCCGTTAGCTGGTGAACGAAAGGTGCGCGGAGTTGCGGGCGGTATCCGGAGCCGAAACATTTGTACTCTGCATAGTAGCTTGTTTCGTGCGCTTCGGGCTTGTTCCAGTCGCTGAAACCGCAGTCGGTAATCTGACCCGACATTTCGCATCTGAGAAATACAGCCTTTGCGTAAATTCTCCAAGGTCTGCTGAGCATAACAGTTTTATCAGGGCAGTTCCCTGTAAAACGGCAGCTTTCAAAAACATATCCGTATTTTTGGTTTTTGTATGTAGACGGAGCGGTATAGTAGCTGTTTATTGTCTCATTTCTGTTGAGCGCGTACAGCTCACAATTTTTAAAGTATGCTGTGGCGCTTCCGAATATAAAATCAACTTCGCCACTTATATAGCAGTTTTCATAAAGCTGTCTTCCGGGAATTCTTTCGGCAAATTCGGTAGGGCCTCTGAAACCGCCTGCTTCCTTTTCAGTAATAGGAAGAGGACCTGTAAAAAGCGTGTCCTGATGTCCGAGCATGCGGCAGTTTACAAAGCTTATGTCGTCGCCCTCGGCATACACGGCTATTGCCTGACCGACTTGTTTGCCGAAACCTGCCGAGTTTTCAAATGTAATGTTTAAGGCACTGAAGTGATTGGCGTTCACAAAAAATGTATATGAGCGGAATGTGCCGCGCTTGCTGCCGTCCTCCATTGGCATTCTGGCGTAGTAATCATTTGTAATTACGGTGTTTTTGGCAGATTCACCGATTATAGTAATATTGTCGAGAGTTATCTCTACGCGCTCTTTATAAATTCCGTTTTTGATGAAAATTGTTTCGGGAGTGTTTTTTATACTGTTTACAGCCTCCTGGATTGAAGTAAAGTCACCTGTTAAGTCTTTTGCAACTGTAATCATATTGTTTTGCCTTCCTGCTGCCTGATTTGTATAGTACAGCTTTTTATTTTATTGAAAAATTATAACAGTTCATACCGCACCATTAGCAAAGATGCAAATGCGGTGCTTTCGCGCTGCTTTGCAGATTATTGATTAACTGCTATGAGATATTTTAGCACATATTTAAAAATGTATCTATAATACTTTGGTATGTGAGACGATTTTGCCGTATGGACTTTTTAGAGAAATAAGCGTATACTTACAGCGTTATTTTAAAGCGAAGGATGAATAGTATTATGCTCACGTTTAGAGAAGATGTAAGAGATGTAGATACATATTTGG
>CASFUI010000369.1 GCA_949297565.1 uncultured Eubacteriales bacterium | reverse complement strand
GAGAGGCCGGAGAGTGCATGAGTGACGCTCTTCCTGAACTCAGGGATATTATGGACAAAATTAAGGAGACATATGACGTTTGTGATGAGAACGTCGGCATAGGAAGTACTATTTTTGCGGTTAAGCCGGGTGATGGCTCTGCGCGTGAGCAGGCGGCTTCATGCCAGAAGGTGCTCGGCGGCTGGGCAAATATTGCAAATGAATATGCCACAAAGAGATACCGCTCTAACCTTATTAACTGGGGAATGCTTCCATTTATTGTGGATAAGGGCGAGCTTCCGTTTGAAAACGGTGATTATATCTTTATACCGGATATTACAAAAGGGGTTAAGGATAAGGCGTCAACAATAAATGCATTTGTTGTAAATAAAAATATGAAACCGTTTGAGCTTAAAATGGATGAGCTGACTGACGATGAGAGACAGATTATTCTCGACGGATGTCTTATCAACTTCTATAAAAACAGCAGATAATTGTTGATTGAATGCGGTTAAAGCTGGAAATATTATATTTTTTACAAAGTGCATGAAACAATCTCTTTCGGAGGTAGACAGGGAGACAAACTATGGCAGAGCAGAATATTTTAACAGGTGATTTGGCTGTGCTTGAGCAGATAATAAGTGATATAAAGGAGCACAAAAAGAATAAGGAGCAGTTGGAGAAGCTCAATGAAATCGCTAAGAACCTCACAAAAAATATAGATGTCAGTGAGAGAGAGCTCAAGGAAGAGATTGACGCCAGAGTTAAAGAGAGCATTGCGTCTATATGCAGCGGTTATAATAAAGCGGTTGAAGATGAGAAGATAAAGCTCAAAGATATTCAGGGGCAGCGTGATAAGGCAAAAATGGAGGGGGTAAAAGAGCGCATTGCGAATGAGACCAGAGATTTGAGAAATGAAAACAGCAGTCTCAATAAAGAAATTAAAGAAGCTTTTAAGGCAGAAAGAGTGCCCATGTATTGCAGCAGCAGATTTTACATGGCTATGTTTCAGACAAAGGGCATTGCCGATATGGCTGTTTATACGCTCATAATGCTGCTGCTTTTCTTGATAATTCCGTCTGTGGGCTGCTTTGTTCCGGGTTTTCCGAAATGGGGCTTTGTGCTGTATTACTTTATATTGTCAACTGTTGTAATTTCAGCAGGAAAGCATATATTTTATAAGACTATGGTTTGTTACCGGGAGGTAATCAGCGCTGCCTGGGAAACAAAAAATAAGATAAGAAACAACCGTAAAAAGATTAAAAAAATTGAAAAAAGAATACGCTCTGATAAAAATGAAGAGATGTACGGACTTGGAGATTATGATTATAAGATTAATGAGATTCATGACCGCATAAGTAAGATTGAAGGAGAGAAGACATGTGCGCTTAAGGAATTTGAGAATACTGCAAAGCCTGATATTATTGCTGAGATTGAGGGCAGAAACAGAGGACCGATAGATAATATGCGGGCCGAGCTGTCGAAAAAACAGGAAGAGTGCAACAGTCTTGATGCCCTTGTAAAGGAACAGAGAATATATATTTCATCAAATTATGAGGCGTACTTGGGCAAGGATTTTATGAGTGCCGAAAAACTGGAGGAGCTTCGAGCGATTATGAAGTCGCAAGCTGCGGCAACAGTTGGTCAGGCAATAGCTGTATATAAGGATAAACGCTGATGCAGTTTTGACGGAAGGTTTCGACAAGGCCTGCGGTTATAATGTCTGCAAGTGTCATAACAGTAGAAAGACGAGTTGTCTGGAGCAGGAGATTATCTTTATTTCCGGCAGTATTTACAATGCCGGTTATATGGAGGCTGCCTACTTCGGGCAGCTCTTTTTTTACGCCCAGTCCGGGGTACAGAGGACCTTCCGCCAGTGTGACATAGCCTACATGTTCGGATTTTCCCAATGAGGCATCGATAGCGATAATATAGGGATTTTCATGAACCTGATCTATGAATTTAATTGAGTTCTCAAGGTTAGTCGCATTGATTGGATTATTGAGAGAGCCGTAAATAAAAACATTTCTGAAACAAAATTTGGAGAGCTTGTAGCCAATCATAGGCCCCAGGCTGTCGCCGGTTGAGCGGTCACTTCCGATGCACATAACAGCTATGGGGCGTTTTAGCGCATCTGTTCGGCTGAGTATTAAAGAGAGCTGTTCGCTGAATTCAATATATGCTCTTGTATATGCCGAGTTAAAATAATAAATCATGAAGTAACCTCCTGAATTTAGTAATACTATTCTAGTTTACGCATAAGTCATAAAAAATATGACAAGAATTTTATACTTTAAAAAGTCATAGAATAAAACAATAAGATTTTTTTTAAATGCGACAAAATATGATAAGTTTTTCATTTGAGAAGTGATAGTATCATTCAGAAGTAATAGTATTTTTCTCCGATTTTAAGAGGGACAAGGCATTTGGCGGAAAAGTATACTGTTGCAGGAAACTAATATTATTATGTTGTGAAAAGAGGGATAGCCATGATAGAAATTATTTGTAACGGCGAAGATGACAACAAAAGCGAAACAGTCAGAGGCACCACAAGTATCCGAAGACCAAAGAATATAAAGCAAATCGGGGATGTGAGTTCAAACCGGAAAATATATATAGAAGATTATGCGTTTACATATATTAATTCGGTGGCATATCAGGCTCCTGATGAGGAGCAGGCTGGTGTACTTCTGGGAGAAATTCAAAAGTCAGATGAGGAAAAATGTCTGTTTATTAAAGGCGTAATACGCGCAAAAAGCGCAGACAGCGATTCGGGACAGGGTATATTTTTTGATGAAAAAGTCTGGAATGGAATATACGCGGAGATTGAGAAATTTTTTCCGGATTTGCAGGTGGTTGGCTGGTTTGCATCACTTCCGTGCGTTACGCCGGAGCGTATGCTTTATTTGAGAAAGGTGCATTTGGACAACTTTGCGGGAAATATGAAGACCTTGTACCTGGTTAATACTGCCGAGAAAGAAGAAAATTTTTATCTTTATGAGGGCGGAGAGCTGAAAAAACAGAAGGGCTATGTGTGTTTTTACGAGAGAAATTATGAGATGCAGGAATATATGCTCGAAAAGAGAGGCAGAAAATCTGTTGAGAGCCCTGAAAAAGATAAGGTTATGAAATCTATCAGAAGCATAATACAAGAGAAGGAAGAGATGAAGCAGCAGAGAAGGAATACTACATTTTTATATGGCGTAAGCAGCTTTATGGTTTTAGTTGTGCTTGTTATAGGTATAAATCTTCTGAACAGCTATGAAAAAATGAAAAAATTTGATAAGTCTCTGAGCAGTATAGCTATGGAAATATCTAATATAAGCGAAAAAGAAAAGGATATTCAGACCTCTGATGGTGTTGTATCTGTAAATAAGCTCTCGGGAGACGTTTATCCAACTCAGGAGGAGACTTCGGAGGAGACAAGCAGCGCGGCGTCTGAGAGCACTGCTCCGGAAGATAGTAAAAGTGAAGACGGCAGCGCAGATGAAAATAACGATGAAAGTGACAGCGGCCAGACACAAGACGCAGCGTCCACACAGACGGTGTATGTTGTGCAGAAAGGCGATACGATAATGAGTATCTGTAAAAGATTTTACGGAAATACGGAAAAACTCAATGAAATTATTGAATTAAACAAACTGGAGGATGCCAATAAACTCTATGTAGGTCAGGAGATAAAACTTCCTTGAATATTTTGCGGGATATTGTATAATGATGTCAGTACGTTTTGATTTAAAGACAGCGTCATTTTTGAAAAAAGAGGTAAACCGAATGGCTGATATCATATCGGGAAAATCCAGATTTGGCGGTGGGGCATCTTCCGGCAATAAAAAAGTAATCCGGCTGGTATCAGAGCCGGAGAAAAATGATAATCTGGATGAAGCTGAGATAAAAAACAGAGTTATGAACAGGCGCAAGCGGATTGCTGTAATTATTGTGGTATCTGTTGCGGTTATAATCGCCGCTGTATTTGCGTTGCTGTATTTTATGGATGGAATTACATACAGTGATTACTCGGTGGTGCAGTCCGTAAACCGTGATGACAGTGAGACCGCAAGTTACATTGGATATGCGGATGGATATGTAAGATACAGTAATGACGGAATTGCATATTACAGCAAAAAGGGCACTTCTGTCTGGAACCAGACATATACAATGCAGAAACCGCAGGTAAAGATATGCGGAGATACACTTGCGGTCGGGGATATTAACGGGAGTAAGATATATGTTTTTGATAAATCCGGAAATCTCGGTGTGATTGATACTTCGCTTGCAATTTCGCAGATTGAGGTCGCAAATCAGGGAGTTGTGGCGGCGGTTCTTGAGGATAACGATGCTAATTATATAAATCTTTATGATGAGGATGGAACAAAAATATATACTGTAAAGACATCGCTTTCAGGAGACGGTTACCCTCTTGATATAAGTATTTCTCCGGATGCCACAAAGCTTATGGCGTCTTATCTGTACGTAAGCGGAGAGACAATGAAAACAAATGTTGTATTTTATAATTTCTCCGAGGTTGGACAGAATGAGACGGAGCGTGTCGTAGGCGGGTTTAATCATTATGACAGCACGATTGTTGGGGACGTGCATTTTATGAATGAAAATACCGCGGTTGCAGTCGGAGAAAATATAGTCAGTATTTATTCTATAAAAGAATACCCTAAGCTATCAAAAGAAATTACTATAGATAATGAGATTGACAGAGTGTTTTTTGGCAGCGGATATATAGGGCTTGTTCTGAAAAATTCCGATTCGGGAGATATTTACAGGATGGTTGTTTATAATACGGGCGGAAATAAAGTGTGTGAGACAACCTTCAGCACGCAGTATGATTCTATTGTATTTGACGGGAAAAGTATAGTGATGAGCAGCGATACGGCGTTTGTGCTTATGAATCTGAAAGGCAAAAAGCTTGCGGAGCTCACTATGAGCCTGCCTATACAGACAGTTATCCCTGTCGGACGCAGGGGAGATTACATTTGCGTCAATTCCAAGTATGTACAGAACATAAGGCTGAAATGATATAACACGGGTACAATAATGATATGACACAATCATAAAAGATAAAGTGAAAATTGGAGGATGCCTATGAGTTGGGTGATAATCGCGGTTGCCGCAATATTTATTATTTTTGGTGTTATTGGCTGGAAAAAGGGAATTATCAGGATAGCAGTGTCGCTTGCTGCAATGATAATAACATTGATTGTATGCGTAGGTGTTACGCCGGTGCTGTGCAGCGCGGTCAGACAAAATACTACTATCTATGATAAGCTTCGACAGTCTGTTTATAACTTTATGATAGAAGACGAGAGCTTTAACGAGGCGGCTGACGAGAGTATTGAGGACAGCGAAAACGCGGTTGTCGAATCGGATAAGCTGGAGGAATATTCGGCGGTAATCGAACACTATGCTGCTGTTGTGATGAGCAAACTCCACCTTCCTGACAGCGTTGTCACACAGCCCGCTGAGGCTGCTGCGGGAGTTGTAGATGAGATTGCGGATACTATCGGTACCGGAAGCATTTCGATGAAAAATATTACGGCGGCGGTGGTTGCGGCGAGGCTTGCGTCGATAGCGCTCAATGCGATTATATATATTATTGTTTTTCTTGTGGTGTTTATTGTGCTCAGAATAATATTTGCAGTCACCGGGTTAATCTCGCATCTGCCGGTTATTCATCAGGCTAATCAGGTGCTGGGGCTGGTTTTCGGTCTGCTTGAGGGACTTGTTGTTGTCTGGATTATGTTTGCGGTGATAACCGCGTGCAGTAATTCAGAGTGGGCTGCAAAGGCGCTGATTGATATAGGAAGAAATGACTTTTTGTCGTTTCTCTATGACAAAAATATATTGATAAAGACAATTATAAAGAGCGTCTGAAAAGGACAGTGAATATTAACGGACAAAGGAAGGGTAATGGGTTGGAAGAGACAAGAGTGCTTACACAATACGATACGCCGATTCATCATGCGTTGGAGGAACAGAGACTTAACCGTCTGGCACATTTTGACGTGCCCGGACACAAGGGGGGACGCGGAAACAGGGAGCTTAAGGAATTTTTGGGTGCGGACTGCGTAAAGCTTGATATGAATTCAATGAAGCCGCTTGACAATCTGTGTCATCCCGTTTCTGTAATCAAGGATGCGCAGCAGCTTGCGGCGGAAGCGTTTGGCGCAGACGAGGCATTTTTTATAGTGAACGGTACTACTGCGGCAGTTCAGGCGATGATAATGTCGGTGACAGTTGCGGGAGATAAAATTATTATGCCCCGAAACGTGCACAGGAGCGCGATTAATGCGCTTGTTGTGAACGGCGCTATTCCTGTATATGTAAATCCCGGTGTAAACCAGAGGCTCGGTATACCTCTTGGAATGTCAGTTGCGGATGTAGAACAGGCAATAAAAGAAAATCCGGACGCGAAGGCGATACTTGTAAATAATCCGACGTATTATGGAATTTGTTCAGATATAAGGGGAATTGTTAAAATAGCTCACGAGCATGGAATGCTGGTGCTTGCCGACGAGGCGCATGGAACACATTTTTATTTTAACGACAGGCTTCCGGTTTCGGCTATGGAAGCCGGAGCTGATATGGCAGCAGTAAGCATGCATAAGACGGGCGGCTCTCTTACACAGAGCTCTATTCTGCTCACAAGAAATACTGTCAATGCCGATTATGTCAGACAGATTATCAATCTTACTCAGACTACAAGCGGCTCATATCTGCTTCTTTCTTCTCTTGACATAGCAAGAAAGAATATGAGTCTTAACGGCAGGGCTTACTCAGATAAAATGATAGAGTTTGCGGATTACGCCAGAGAGGAAATTAACAAGCTGGGTGGATATTACGCATTTGGCGGGGAGCTGATAGACCGTGATTCGGTGTTTGATTTTGACAGAACGAAGCTGTCGGTTCATACGAGAGATATAGGACTTGCGGGAATCGAAGTATATGATTTGCTCAGAGATGATTATGGAATACAGATTGAATTTGGCGACATCGGAAATATACTTGCTATTATTTCCGGCGGCGACCGCATGCTTGAGATAGAGCGTCTCATCTCGGCTCTGTCGGAGATTAAACGCCTGCATGAGCGCGAAAAATCAGGAATGTTTGACCATGAATATATAAATCCTAAAATTGTCATGGGACCGCAGAAGGCATTTTTCAGTAAAAAGCAGTCGGTGCCTATTGAGGAAAGCTCTGATATGATATGCAGCGAGTTTGTTATGTGTTATCCTCCGGGAATTCCTATACTTGCACCGGGAGAGATGATTACACAGGAAATCATTCATTATATTGAATACGCTAAAGAAAAAGGCTGTCTTGTGACAGGAACGCAGGATATGTCTGTTGAAAATATAAATGTCGTTGACATTAACGCGTAAGAGATAAAAATATATCTAAATATTATGAGGAGGAAGATAGCAGCTATGTCGCAGAATATGGAGCTGTGGTATACGGATAAGCACACTCAGAATGTCCAGTTGACTATGAAAGTGAGAAATCAGATTGCCAGCACGGAGAGTGAATATCAGAGAATAGATATACTTGACACGGTTGAGTTCGGGAAAGTATTAGTTCTTGACGGCGAGTTGATGATTACACAGAAGGACGAGTTTATATATCATGAAATGATTACACATGTGCCTATGGCAGTGCATCCGAGTGTTAAAAATGTCCTTGTCATCGGAGCCGGGGACGGCGGAACTATAAGAGAGCTGACCAAATACGATACCATTGAAAAAATAGATATGGTTGAAATAGACAAAAAGGTTACAGACATGTGTCTTGAATATTTTCAGGAGACATCATGCAAATTAGATGACAAGAGAGTACATATGCATTTTGAGGAGAGTCTCAGATTTGTGAGAATGAAAAAGGACGAGTACGACCTTATAATTGTTGACTGCGCGGACCCGTACGGACCGGCTGAGGGACTGTTTACGCGCGAATTTTACGGAAACTGCTTTAAGGCGCTTCACGATGACGGCATTCTTATTAATCAGCACGAGAGCCCGTATTACAGCGAGCACTCAAGGACCGTGCAGAAGGCGCATAAGCATATACAACAGGTTTTTCCTTACAGTACGGTTTATCAGTGCCATATTCCGTCTTATCCGTCAGGACACTGGCTGTTTGGCTTTGCGTCCAAAAAATATGACCCTATAAAGGATTTGCATGAGGACGACTGGAATAAGCTTGGGCTGAAAACACGGTATTATAATACAGATTTGCACAAGGGAAGCTTTTATCTGCCTACTTATGTCAAAGAACTTTTGGGAACAGAGTAAAAATTATTGAAAATATCATATGTTTTTGATATAAAAAAGATACGGTTAAAAAGACACGGACAGGAGGAATAATAATGGGAAAAGCTCTTATTATCGGTGCCGGAGGTGTGGCAGGAGTAGCTGTTCATAAGTGCTGCCAGAATCCGGAGGTTTTTGAAGAAATTTGTATCGCCAGCAGAACAAAGTCAAAATGCGACGCTTTGAAAGAGGCGTGTGAAAAGAAATACGGAACAGGCGAAGGAAAAACAAAAATTACTACTGAGCAGGTTGATGCCGACCATGTGGACGAGCTGGTTGCTCTTATCAATAAGGTAAAACCTGATATAGTGATGAATATAGCGCTTCCGTATCAGGACCTGAAAATTATGGATGCGTGTCTTGAGACAAAGACGAATTATCTTGATACCGCAAATTATGAGCCGCCTGAAACTGCTCATTTTGAGTATTCATGGCAGTGGGCATATAAGGAAAGATTTGAGAAGGCCGGAATTACGGCTATTCTGGGCTCAGGCTTTGACCCGGGCGTTACGGGAGTTTTTTCGGCATATGCACAGAAGCATTACTTTGACGAGATTGAGACGATTGACATTCTTGACTGTAACGGCGGTGACCACGGATATCCGTTTGCGACTAATTTTAATCCTGAAATTAATATCCGTGAGGTTTCGGCAAAGGGCAGCTATTGGGAGAACGGTCACTGGGTTGAGACGGAGCCTATGGAGATAAAG
>CASFUI010000368.1 GCA_949297565.1 uncultured Eubacteriales bacterium | reverse complement strand
CAAAGACGAAAATACTATGCAAGGAAAACTCTTTAACAGCCTCAGAAAGCTTGAAATTTGCAGAGCTGAAAACGAGGTTTTCACCGCCGAAGCTGAGTTTCATACGGAAAATACCGAAAACGACAGCGTTTTGTGCATTTACAGAGCATACGGCAAGCAAAAATTGATTGCTTATTTTAATTTCAGCGACAGTGAGCAAATCGCTTACTTTGACGGATTAAAAAGCGGTACGGACCTTTTTACCGGCGAGGAAGTCAGGGGCTTGATGGCTGCTCTTAAGCCCTACGGCTTTTTATGGCTGTTGCTTGATGATAACATAAATAAGTGAGGAGGAAATATATTATGAAAATTTTAGTGCTTGGAGGAGCCGGATACATCGGCTCACACACTGTTTACAGCCTGATAGAACAGGGTAGCGAGGTTGTGGTATTTGACAATTTTGAAACAGGACATATTGAGGCTGTTCACCCTGAGGCAAAGCTCTACAAGGGCGATTTGAGAAACAGAGCCGAAATAGATGAGGTTTTGGACAAGGAAAAGAATATAGACGCAGTTATCCACTTTGCCGCAAATTCACTTGTCGGCGAAAGTATGATAAAACCGCTGAAATATTACGACAACAACTTGTGCGGCACTAAGGTTCTGCTTGAGTCATTGGTGGAGCACGGAATAAAGAATATTGTATTTTCCTCTACTGCGGCAACCTATGGAGAGCCGCTTCACACACCGATACTTGAGGACGATCCGACTAATCCGACAAACTGTTACGGTGAAACCAAAAAAGCTATGGAGAGGATGTTTTACTGGACAGAGATAGCGTACGGACTTAAGTATGTTTCTCTGCGCTACTTCAATGCCTGCGGCGCTCATATCAGCGGAAAAATCGGTGAGGCTCATAATCCCGAAACCCACCTTATACCGATAATTTTACAGGCGGCAAACGGCACAAGAGATCATATCAGCATATTCGGTACAGATTACAACACTCCGGACGGCACCTGTATTCGCGATTATATCCACGTAACCGATCTTGCGCAGGCTCATATATTAGCTGTTAAATATCTGTTAGACGGCGGTAAGAGCGATATTTTCAACCTCGGGAACGGGGTCGGCTTCTCGGTAAAAGAGGTAATCGAAACTGCAAGAAAGGTGACTGGTAAGGAGATAAAGGCAATTGAGGAAGCTCGCAGAGCCGGTGACCCTGCGGTACTCATTGCTTCAAGTGACAAGGCAAAGAAAATTCTCGGTTGGAAACCCGAGTATGACGATCTTTCTACTATAATCAAAACCGCTTGGAAGTGGCATTCAACTCACCCCGACGGATATGCAACAAAGTAAAACAAGCTAAAAATAACAAAATCCCCTGACACACATTATTCTGCGTCAGGGGATTTTCTGTTACTTAACTTTTTAATTATATATTAAAAATCAATTTCGTTTTAATCCCAAAATTGCATTGGGTGAAAAAGATTAAAGATAAAAACACATATGAAAGTCTAAAATATATAAGTGCTTCGTTATCTTATAAAATTAGTTTGTTTGAATTCCTCTTTTTCGGGAAGTCCGTATTTTTCTTTGCCTAGCGCAATGCTCTTCATTTGGAAAGTCATATTACGGGCT
>CASFUI010000367.1 GCA_949297565.1 uncultured Eubacteriales bacterium | reverse complement strand
TGCTTCCAGCCCGACGCGCGGCTCATCGGCTTTTTTCGCTATAGTCTTAAATCTCCTTAAATCCGCATGCATATTTCTGTTTAGCCTGTTCTACCTTCTTATCCTCCGCCTCTGGAGTAGGATATAAGCCTTTAGCATGCATAATCTTAAAAACATCATCCTGAATTTCATGCTCCTGCTCTAAAATTTTTAAAAATGTGTTTCTGACATTTTCATGAACACACTCGTTTGAAAATGTATTGTATACATTAGTTGATGTCTTCTCTGCTGTTAGTGCGTCTCCAAGCACTTCCTTGTCAGTGTAAATCTGCTCCATAAAATTTCCTCCATTCAATGCTGTTTTTAATCAGGCGCGTTATTCAGCCAAGCTGCTTGTAAAGCATATTGAAATGTCCCTGGTGCTTGCGGGATATCTCCTCAAAGCAGCTCTTAATCTCCTCATCCTGTGTATGTTCTGCAAGCATCTTGAATTTTTTTACAAGAAGCTCTTCCTCATTTAAAAGTTCGTTTAATGCTGAAAGTTCTTTCTCTGAAATCTGGCTCATTTTTACCTCCATTCATAAGCGTTCACATAAAGATAAACAGACGCAACATCTCTTTCATTGTTTTCTTTAAACGCCGATTATTTGTTGCCGTATTTTATTATTGCGCATATCAGAGATGTTTATACAATTACGGGCAATACATTTTTGTTTTAAACTTTTAAATTTTTTACAAAAAACATTTACGAACAAATGTTTGTGTGCTATTATATAAGCATATCAAGAACATATGTTTGTAAAATATGGAAATTTATAAAAAAGGCGGTGTTATTCATATATGATTATTCAGGAGAATATGGAATTAATGGAAAAGCTCTCTATTTTAGGCGATGCGGCAAAGTTTGACGTCTCATGCAGTTCCAGCGGCGTTGATAAACATAACAACGGCGCCGGTATAGGAAATTCCAAAGCCTGCGGCATATGTCACAGTTTTTCCGCTGACGGCAGATGTATTTCTCTTCTAAAAATTTTATATACAAATGAATGCATATTCGACTGCCGTTATTGCATCAACCGCTCCTCAAACGATGTTGTTCGGACAAGCTTTACTCCCGAAGAGGTCTGTACTCTCACTATTGAATTTTACCGCCGCAATTATATAGAAGGCCTGTTTCTAAGCTCCGGCATTCTTCACAGCCCCGATTATACGATGTCCCGGCTTGTCGAGACTGTACGCCTGCTGCGCTGCAAATATCATTTCGGAGGTTATATCCACCTCAAGGCAATACCCGGAGCCTCCGACGATTTAATTGAGGCTGCCGGGTGGTATGCTGACAGAATGAGCGTAAATCTTGAGCTTCCTACGGCGGAAGGCCTTAAAAATCTTGCTCCTCATAAGAGCCGCAAGGCTATCCTCACGCCGATGCTTAAGATCCGGAACGGAATATATCACAACAGCGGACGACCACTGATTTCCGCTGTGAATGACAGCCCGTCTGCTTATATCTCCGGCAGCAGCTTCAATTCTGACGAAAATCTCAACAGCGCAACACACAAAACCGATACCGGTACTGTATCCGACATAACCGCAAGAAAAATCACACATCAAAAAAATCTGCCGTCAGCGCGCTCTAAGAAGCTTTTTGTCCCCGCCGGTCAGAGCACACAGATGATTATCGGAGCAACTCCCGAGAGCGACTACCATATTATGACTGTCGCCGAAGCGCTGTACGACAAATATAATTTAAAGAGGGTATACTATTCGGCATTTGTAAACGTCAACCACGATGATACTCTTCCTGTGCAGTCTGATAACAGCGATGTTCCTCTTCTGCGCGAACACAGGCTGTACCAGGCAGACTGGCTTATGCGCTTTTACGGATTTAAGTCTTGCGAGCTTCTGTCACAGGAACGCCCGAATTTTAACGTGCTTCTCGACCCCAAATGCGACTGGGCGCTAAGGCATCTGGAGCACTTCCCTGTGGAAATCAACCGCGCCGACTACTACACTCTGCTGCGCGTTCCGGGAATAGG
>CASFUI010000366.1 GCA_949297565.1 uncultured Eubacteriales bacterium | reverse complement strand
TTTTCGTAATGTTCTCTTTTACGAATTTCCTGCTGAATGCCCGCCTTAGCACAGTTTCTTTTGAATCTGCGCAATGCGCTATCTAAAGACTCGTTCTCTTTAACGATGACATTTGACATATCTCTTCCTGACCACCCTTCTGTTGCAAATTGTGCTGTGCAATACATATTAGGGTATTTACTAATCGCACAATAAACATTATATCACATAATCCGCCTGCGTCAATCAAAATTTTAAAAATTTTTCATATATTTTCCTCATGTGAGATATGCAATCAGACGCTGGCTTTACATTACTATCTTATCTGTTCAGCAAGGACTTCCGGTGCCTTTGCGAGCAGAGCGTCTATACCGCCAGGATTTTTTCCGCCCGCCTGAGCCATATTAGGACGTCCGCCACCGCCGCCGCCGACAAGACCGGCAACTGCCTTGATAAGATTTCCGGCATGTGCGCCCTTAGCTACCGCGTCATCTGTTGCCATTGCGATAATATTAACCTTATCGCCCTGAGAGCTAACTATAAGGACAACTCCTGAGCCAATCTCTCCCTTAAGCTTATCACCAAGGTTTCTCAGCTCGTTCATATCTACATTGTCAACCTTTGTAGCTATAAACAATACATCCTTGATGTTCTGTATATCATTCTTTACATCGCCCAGAGCATTATTTGCGAGCTGTGCCTTAAGCTTCTCATTCTCGCTTAAAAGTGACTTTATCTCATCATTCATCGTATTTATTCTTCTGACGAGCTGTCCGCGCTCTGCCTTAGCTGCCAGAGACGCCTCGTGAAGCTCTCTCTCAACCTGCGCATAGTATTTTAATACGCCGGCGTCCGTGAGTGCTTCTATTCTTCTTACTCCCGCTGCAACCCCTGATTCAGACACAATTTTAAAAAGTCTGATATTTGAAGTGTTTGATACATGTGTTCCGCCGCAGAACTCCTTTGAGAAATCACCCATTGAGACAACTCGCACCTTCTCACCATATTTCTCACCGAACAGAGCCATGGCGCCCGTCTTTTTTGCCTCTTCTATTGTCATAACCTGTGTCACAACAGGAAGTGTTTCGGCAATCTTTTCATTGACAATGTTCTCTACACGCTCAATCTCATCTGCCGTCATACTCTGAAAATGAGTAAAGTCAAACCTGAGTCGTTCAGGATTGACAAATGACCCCTTCTGCTCAACATGATTTCCGAGCACCTCTCGCAGCGCGCGCTGCAAAAGATGTGTTGCGCTGTGGTTTTTGCATGTATCGGCACGCTTTGCGGCATCGACAGTCAGCTTAACCTCATCGCCAACCTTCATCATTCCCTTTGTCATAACTCCGACATGACCGATTTTTCCGCCCTTTAAGTTAATTGTAGTCTCGACAGCAAATTCGCCCTCAGACGCCTCAATAACTCCGCAGTCTCCTTCCTGACCGCCCATTGTGGCATAAAACACAGTCTCATCGACAATCACAGTTCCTCTGTCGCCCTCAGACAGAGCCTCGACAACCTCATCCTCTGTCGTGAGCACCGAAATATGAGAAGTATTCACAAGCTTGTCATATCCCACGAACTTACTTGTAATCTCAGGAGCAATCTCATCATATACAGTAGCGTCCGCGCCCATATAGTTGGTAGTCTTTCTTGCCTTGCGCGCCATCTGCCTCTGCTCCTCCATAGCCTTCGTAAAGCCGGCTTCGTCTACGCTTATATCCTTTTCCTCAAGAATCTCTTTTGTAAGGTCAAGAGGGAAACCATAGGTATCATAGAGCTTAAAAGCATCCTCACCCGAGAGCTGCTTTTTTCCGTTCTTTTCAAGCTCGGTCTCCATGTCGCCAAGTATGCTTAACCCCTGGTCAATAGTCTTGTTGAACT
>CASFUI010000365.1 GCA_949297565.1 uncultured Eubacteriales bacterium | reverse complement strand
TCTTCCGTTTCTCTTGTTCTTCTCTATCCTTACATTTGTCAAAAGCTCTATGTCATCAATCGTAAAATTATAATACTCTTTGTCGTAAGCCTCCATTGCGCTCCTTATATCGTCCATGGTAAGAGGGTTCTTATGTTCGGCGGAAACAAGGATATTAAAAGCCTCCTCCATATCCTTCCTCAGTTTTTTTTTCGGAACATCGCATTTGCAGGCATATATAGCCATACACATCATAAAAAAATACCTGTGACCGCCCTGTATCTGCCCCGCCTTGTTCCTCCACCAGTCGTAAAGCGCAAAGCCCTGTTTGCCCTTTATATCCCATTTCTTTTGCCTTTTGTCTCCGTTTACGATTACACGCTCATACCACTCGGGATATTTTTCTTTCGCCTCCGCTCTCGTCATTACGGAAGGTCTGAAAGGCTTGTTTATATCGACTTTGTTGTTTTCATCTATGACATATCTGTTTAATTCTTCAAGGCTGACCTTTTCCCCTGTACGGAAAGCCCTTATTATATTTCCGTGCTTCTCGTTCACGCTTCCGACCATTCTGTAAGCCTGATTTATGGACTGATACTGTATCTGCTTTTCCATGGTCGTACTTTTGTAATCCCACATCTTGAAAGTAAGGTCGTGTTTCAATGATTTGAGCTGAAGCTTGATATTGGGGTACAGATCGACCGGCTCTTTCATGACATAATAAAGGTGCAGTCCTGTTCCGCTGAGGGCTATGAAAGTAGGGACAGGAAGAGACCTTATGACTTCTGGCCCTTTCTCAAACCTGAGAAATAAAGTCATCAGCTCGTTTTCCCCCACACTGTCAAGATCAAAAATAAGGGCGTTCATCCTCTGGGCGTTTGCCAAACTGTTCGCCCTGCGTCTGTATGTAAGCCCTCCGCATATCGCCTTGTCATTTCCTTCCACATACTCCATATAATCATTTTCCCATGTATCTTTGAGCATTATCCTTCTGCTGAGCTGCCTTTTCGTCCCTTTATTCTTATCGTCTCTGTAAAGATATATGGCATTCGGCTTTGAATAATCACTGTTCAACTCTCCCTTATTCTCATTATCGGGAAACAGCTCCCTGTAAAAATCAAAACCGTTTACCTCTCTGTATCCGGAAGAAAAGATGTTATACAAAATATCATACTCTTTAAACATACGCTCCATATTTTCCGCCTGTCTCCCCGTCTCCCCTATTCCTGTTCAATCCTTTTTAGGGGGCTTAGATTATCAATGATTTTTTTTTACCTTTTTTTTAATGCATAATAATCAATAATAACCCATAATAACTCACTATAAATACTTAAATCCCTTTAGGGGGCTTAGATTATCAATGATTTTTTTTTACCCTTTTTTAATAATAAAACAGCCCTTTCGGACTGTCAACCCACCCATTTTAAACCCGTTTAATTTAATTGGTTTAATATCCCTTTTATGGGGGCTTAGATTATCAATACATTTTTTGCACATTTTTTTAAATAATAAAACAGCCCTTTCGGACTGTCAATCAAATTCTTGCCCTATATTAGGATGATTCATAAAGCATTAATTTTTTAGTGCAAAATTTACTATTTTATTATTTATTTGTGACTTTTTTGTGTGCATATTGTGTCTTTCTTCTTTTTATGATATTCTTCGTTTATAAGGAGGTGTTTCCATTGAATTCAAGTAAATAAACAATAGCCTTTAACATTCATGAATATTTGTCAAAGGAGGAAAATCTTATGATAAAAAAGATTCGATTATTATTGTTTATTTGTTTAATCAGTAGCATTTCATTAATACCTGCTTATGCTAACGCTAATTCGATCATTCAAAATGAAATAGCTCAAAAGCAAATCACTGAATTTATTCAGAATAAATCCAGTTTTATTTCGACTATGAATTCAGTCGCAAATGTTCCTGCTGACACAATAACTGAATATACTGAAGAAGATGGCTCGATTGTAACTAAAGAAATACGCTCTTTTACAAATTCTCAAGGAATAGAAGTTGTAAACACAAGAACCTATGTTTCAAGAGGATCAACAAAATCTGTAACCGATTCTTATGGTCTGTACTACATGGGAATTCCTGATGGTGGCGGAACAATGAATGCTCAGTATATATACAGTTATGAAAAAATAGACAGTCCAAATCAAATGACCACCAAATTCCACAGTGCCGAAGGCTACTGCGTAGATCTCCTTGATGACCTTTATGAATTTATTAATGATGTTCCGCGTTGGGACACAGAAGCTGATTATAATGTTTCAGCAGATGTTACCTTCCATATGAGATCAAAAGTCGCTGGACTTGTGTGGAAAGACATTGATTATAAGCATACCTGCAGTTTTGACAAATACGGAATTGCTCATATGTCTTGGTTTGAATAGTTTATAAGATTCATAGGCATCCAATTGGATGCCTATGAATTTAATATTAAATCTATGAATAATATTATCAATTTACTTTTAATTATCTTTCTAATATTATCTGGCATTCCTGATGTAGGAATAATCTTTTCCTTTCTATTCCAATTTGGGATACTGTTTTGCTTTATTTTTGATATATTAAAAGGCAAAACACGATTAATATCATATTTGGTATTAATCGTTTTATATATAATACTAAATTTTGTCACCAAAAATAGCTATTAACAACAAAGTCAGAGTAATCATATTGCTTGCCATTCCAGCCCAGAATAAATATATCTTTATTCCTTCAAACCTGAAAAATCTGTTTTTGCTGTCCTCCATCTCCCGTACTTTCTGCTTCATCACGCTTGTAAGGCCATCGGACTGCTGTTCGATGGCCTTTGTTGCTCTCTGTATGGCCTCTATATTCGCTTGTAATGCGTTTTTGACCTCTTGTACGGTATTTTCCCTTACCTCATCTCTCAAAGCCCCGATCTCGCCCGATATGGCGTTCTGAAGCAACTCGTTGCAGTTCTTCAACTGCTCGACGCTCCGCTTCAGCTCGCTGACGAGCTTTCTGTTCTGCTCTGCGTCTCTCTGCCTGTTCTGATCTGCCTGCTGAAGTAAGAGATTTGACCGCTTCATCAATTCCTCGCAGTTCTCGCTCGACATCGCCAACGCTTCTTTTAACAGGCTGTTTTCCAGTTCTGTCCGGCTCTGCCGGTTCAGCTCTTGGAGCCGTTCTCTCGGACTGCTCTGTTTCTGCTGTTCGTGCATTTCTCTCAAACTCATGTTCCATGCTCTCCTTTCCGAAGCCCATGTTGTAGTATTTTTCCAGCTTGTTGTTTCGGATTTTGCAGGCTTTCTCTCCGGCCTGTTCCCTTGCCAAATCCGTGTATGTTATGTACTTGTGGCTGTCCCGCCAGTCCACACCGTACCCTTTTCCATTCATCAGCCGGATAAATTCTTCCCTTCCGGTCGCTGTCTCCTTGCAGTCCAGCACCGCAAGGGCAATGTCCTGAACATAGCTTTTTACCTGTCCCCGCTCCGCTTGCTTCAGCAGTCGGTAGGTTTCTTTCCTGTATGCGGCCGTTTCCTCCCGTATTTCCCCGGAGAAAGTCTTTCCCTTTTCCGTGATATGAAGTCCCTGCTCCATACACAGGCGGTCGGAATGGGCTTTCATGTCCTTCAGATCCGCCCGGCTCTGTTGAAGCTTATGGCCGTCCTCACAGCTCACGCTGTTCACGATAAAATGCGTGTGAACATGGTCTTTATCCTTATGTGTGGCTATCAATACTTCAAACCCTTTCCACTCCGGCCTCTCAGCGGCAAAACGGCACGCTATCCGATGAGCCAGCGCCGGATCGATCTTTTCATTCGGCGCAAAACTCTGAACGAAGTGCTTGTATGTCCGGCCGGCTGTCTTTCCCCACAGCTCCTTGGTGGCCTGCATTTCGTCCTTGGCCGTCTCCGGCTCGCAATGCAGACCGCTTATGAGCTTTTCCTCGGTCTTTTCATCTCTCGTTACATAATCAAGAGCTTGTCCTATGCTTGCTTTTGAAGATACCGCCTTAATAATTGCCATACTTTGTTAAGCTCCTTTTGGTTCTCTGTTATCAAGTTATATTGATAATACCCGCTGCCGTTCAATGCATGTGCAATCTGATTAAGATTGTTTCCTATCCTCTTCAGCTCCGGGAGAAGTTCTTTGATCCCGTTCGTATTAATGATTGGCCGTCCCAGGACGCACGACAGTATATACTCTTGCTGGTTCTTCCCGCTCTCAGTCACCTTTTCCCGCAAGCGCTTATATTCTTCCTCGCTCACCCGAAAGGAGAGCTGTTTCGGTCTTGTCTTGTTCAATCTTTTGTCCTCTTTTTCTTGGGTGCTACCACTATTATATTATGAGCCTGTAGGCTCGTTTTGATAGGGGATTGAAGGGGGCACAGCCCTCTCACAAGCTCTAAAGTGGTAACACTTTAGGTAGCTTGCAAATATATCCGCTTAGTATAGTATAATTTGGTGGTAGCACTCTGTCAAGCGGATATATTCGTGCGTATATTCTGCCCGGAATACAGTGGAGCTTACTTCCTCTTGGGCGACTTTGGGAGTGGAGGCGGAAGACAGTCAAGGGCTTGTTTTTTATCTGCAGTAGGAGCTTCGGCTTGCCGATCAGCGAGTACAGCAGATAAAAATGGTCGCAGCCCACCCTTTACTTTCTCACGCCGGAACGGACAATGAAGCACAGAGGGAAGTAACGGAACGGACGGACAGCCGTTTTCCCCTCCGGCATTGTAGCCGACAAAAAAGAGCGTCAAGGGTAAAAAGCACGGCCTGATGGCCGCCCTTGACACTCCTTTTCCTTATGGCTCTTTGACACCCAAGGGAAAATGGCTGATTGTGGCATTTCTGCCACTGTGCTATAATCCTTCCGTTGTCGCACCCATTCTGGCAACAGAAAGGGGGTGTACTTCTTGGAACTTATTATCTCATTTTTTATCTCCGTCGGAGCAGGTATAACTTGCCACTATATCTGCAAATGGCTTGACGGAGACTGCGACAACTAAAGCCTGAAAAAATCCCCGGAGTTGCCGCTCCGGGGATTTTACTTTGTGTACTTCTTGTATATTATCTCATTTTGCCTATTGATATTATAAATCCTTGAAGGGGCATTGTCAAACCGTTTTGACCTTTTCGGCGGCTCCGGAGGATTAAACATTCAATAATCTTTGCCACCAATTACGAGCCTTTAATCTCTCGAGCTCAGCCTCGACTCCCGCAATTTTTTCAGTCATACCATTCTTATCCTCAAGCATTGCGGCTTTTTCTGCGGAGAGCTGTCTTACCTCGGCACCACTCTTAATAAGAGCTTCCTGCAGCTCCGTCACCTTCAGCAACAATGCCTTGTTCTCGGCCTCGAGCCTCTTGATCTCGTCCTTATTCTCCTCCTTCAGAACAATCGAAGGTGCTTGACGGCTTGCCTCATCAAGCGCCCTTACAGCCTCTTCATCGAGAAAAAGCGTGGGTTTATTATTGACTTTCTTATAGAAAGTATGCCCTTCTAAAGCCTCTTTATTGTACTTCCGTTTCATTTGCTTATATACGGACTGTACGGAACGGCCCCTAAGTACCGCAAACTCTTTTACAGTAAGCATTTCAGCCATGTTTTTAAACCCCTGTTATCAACCATTTATAACCTGATTAAAATATACCGTCTTTTCAGTGTTCATGCAACCCGCTTTCGTTTGGCTCTCAGAGCTCCTCTTTAAATTTATCTGTTCTGTCCCTCTGAAGCTTTGTCCCACCATTTATATACGGTCGGCTTACTAAGCCCGGTTTCTCTGATACAATCAGCTTTCTTTCCGTCAGGGTGAAGCTCCCGCCATTCCCTGACTTTTTTCTCCGCTGTTCCGCTTCCTTTCGGTCGACCATTTT
>CASFUI010000364.1 GCA_949297565.1 uncultured Eubacteriales bacterium | reverse complement strand
GCAAGGGAGATGTTACAATAACGCCGGGACAGCGTCTGTCATTTCTTGAGCAGGACCACTTTAAATATGACGACTGTGTTGTTCTTGATACGGTAATCCGGGGAAATGAGCGCCTTTATGAGATTATGAAGGAAAAGGAAGCCATATATGCAAAGGAAGATTTTACCGAGGAGGACGGCAATAAGGCGAGCGAGCTTGAGGCTGAATTTGCCGACATGAACGGCTGGGAAGCCGAATCAGATGCCGCTCAGCTGCTGAACGGACTGGGAGTTACGACAGATTTGCACTATAAGCTGATGTCTGAGCTTAACGGAAGCGACAAGGTCAAGGTGCTGCTTGCAAAGGCATTGTTTGGTAATCCGGACATCCTTCTGCTTGACGAGCCGACAAACCATTTGGATTTGGATGCTATCGCATGGCTTGAGGAGTTCTTGATTAATTTTGAAAATACTGTAATTGTTGTTTCGCATGACCGTTATTTCCTTAATAAGGTATGTACTCATATTGCGGATATTGATTACGCGAAAATTCAGCTCTATGCGGGAAACTATGACTTCTGGTATGAGTCAAGTCAGCTCTTGATTAAGCAGATGAAGGAAGCAAACAAGAAGAAAGAGGAAAAGATTAAGGAGCTTCAGGAGTTTATTCAGAGATTCTCCGCAAATGCATCCAAGTCTAAACAGGCGACATCAAGAAAGAGAGCTCTTGAAAAAATTGAGCTTGATGAGATAAGACCATCAAGCAGAAAGTATCCTTATATTGATTTCAGACCTGCAAGAGAAATCGGAAATGAAGTTTTGCAGGTTGAGGGTATCTCTAAGACTATTGACGGTGTTAAGGTGCTTGACAACATTTCTTTCATAGTAAATCATGATGATAAGATAGCGTTTGTAGGCTCAAATGAGCTTGCCACTACCACGCTTTTTAAAATTCTTGTAGGGGAGCTTGAGCCTGATGAGGGAAGCTTTAAGTGGGGAGTGACTACATCGAGAGCATATTTCCCTAAGGACAGCGCGGCAGAGTTTAACTGTGAGGATACGATTGTAGAGTGGCTAACACAGTATTCGCCTGACCCTGACCCGACGTATGTGCGCGGTTTCCTCGGAAGAATGCTGTTTTCCGGTGAGGACGGCGTGAAGAAGGTTAAGGTGCTCTCCGGAGGAGAGAAGGTGCGCTGCCTTATCTCGAAGATGATGATTATGGGAGCCAATGTACTTATATTTGACGACCCTACAAATCATCTTGATATGGAGTCCATTACGGCGCTCAATAACGGCCTGATTAAATTTCCCGGCGTGTCTTTATTTACATCACATGACCACCAGTTTATTCAGACTACAGCCAACCGCATAATGGAAATTGTTCCAAGCGGTCAGCTTATCGATAAGATTACAACTTATGACGAGTATCTTGAGAGTGACGAGATGGCAAGAAAGCGTCAGGGTTATGCAGAGGCTGCACAGGATGACGAGGATTAATATTTGAGTTTTGCACAAGCTAAAGCCTGTATCCCGGTATGAGGGATACAGGCTTGTTTTAACCGTAATGAGATGTTATAATACATAAATATGTTAAATAGTGGTGTACCATGCCCGTAAGGCGGTCGGGAACGGTATATGGCCGGAATGGAGGAAAGAAAATGGCGGAGGGCAAAAATAAGAAAGCCATGCCGGGACAATCAAATAAAGAAAAAAATTCACCGCAGAAAAAGAGGAGCAGCGCGTCTTCTGGTAAAAGCCGTGCGTCAAGCACTTCTGGGCAGGGAAGACGAAAGAAAAGCTCAGGCAAAAGCCAGCTTCAGGATGAGATCATGGTGCTTTTGTCATTTGCCGTTGCGCTTATACTTATACTCAGCAATTTTAATCTTGCAGGAAGCAGAGGTCAGAAAATAAAGTGGTGTCTGTTCGGGCTTTTCGGCGTCACAG
>CASFUI010000363.1 GCA_949297565.1 uncultured Eubacteriales bacterium | reverse complement strand
TTTCGGCGAGGAGGCGTTTGACCACTCGTTTGATATGTTGAAAGATTTTGCGGCGGCGCTCAAGCCGCTCAAGAGCAAATATAAAATCACGCTTGAGATGGGGCGCTTTATCGCAGCCACATGCGGAATATATGTGTCTGCAGTCGCGGACACAAAGACCAACAAAGGGCAGAATTACTGTATTATAGACGGGGGAATCAACCATATTAATTATTACGGGCAGACAATGGCAATGAAAATTCCGGGATACAGCTTTGTGAAGGCGGACGGAACTGTCGCGGCAGGATACGGAGCAGGCCAAGACAGAGCTTCTGAAAATTCCGAGAAATGGACTGTCTGCGGCTCATTGTGTACTGTTGCGGATGTTATTGTAAAAAATCTTCCGATAAGGGCTCCGGAAACAGGAGATTTGCTGATTTTTTACAATATCGGCGCATATTCTGTTACAGAGGGAATATACTTGTTTCTGAGCCGGAGAATGCCGAAAATAATTGCTTACAGTGAAAGTGAAGGCGTTTCACTATACAGAGATTTTAAATTTTCCGACATTTTAAATTCAAGAGAGAACTTAGAGTAAATAAACTTCATTTTTATTTGTAAAATATGCTTGACTAACACTGTAAGATGTTATATTTTAAATTCGACATACAAAGGGTAAAGAAATAAGCCTAATTAGTCGATATAATTTAATGAAAGAAAGGTCAGGATTTTTATAATGGATCAGTTAATGGACATTTTGACAGAGGTTAATGCAGACGTGGATTTTGAGACATGTGATACACTTATCGATGACGGTATACTTGACTCGTTTGATATTGTATCGATAGTCGGTGAGTTGAATGACACATTTGATATTGAAATCACTCCGGTTGATATTGTTCCTGAGAACTTTAATTCCGCAGAGGCAATGTGGGAGATGATTCAGAGACTTCAGGACAACTAATTCGGGCATTAACGTGACATCAAGGCATGGAGGCCTACCATTATCAGGACAAGGAGGATGATGATATGTCAGGTTTATATTCGTACAATGTTTCAGTGTTATTTTCGTCACTTGGAAATAACAGCTCAACCAACACAACAGGCATAAATATGCTGGCGGGACTTGATTTAAATACGCTGTCAAGTATCCGGAACGGCTCTTACAGAAAGCTGCTTAACGCATACTACGACAAGACAGGAGGAAACTCTGATGCCGTATCGTCTCTGGCAGGCTCAGAGACTGAGCTTTCAAAGACAAAGGTTAATGCGGCAAATGTTCGTGACGAAGCTTCGGCTTTAAGCAATGCGGTTGAAGAATTAAACAAGTCCGATTTATGGAAAAAGAAGAAGGTTACGGCTGAAGACGGAAGCGTAACCGAGGAATATGATAAGGACGCGATATACAAGGCTGTATCTTCTTATGCAGAAGAGTACAATCTGCTTATTGACGGCACCGGAAATTCGGAGAATACCTCGATATTGAGAACTGCGTCCAACATGGTAAGTTATACCAAAGCCAACAGGGATATGCTGGCGTCTATCGGTATCACCATAGGAACAGACAATAAACTTACCGTTGATGAAGATACTTTTAAGAACTCATCTATGGCAGCTGTCAAGTCTGCATTTACAGGCAACGGCTCATATGGAAAGAGTGTTCAGTCGAGCGCCGCTATGATTTACGGCTCAGCTGTTTCACAGCTCGCGAAGCTGTCTTCAAGCGGATTGTATTCGGGAAGCGGGTCATATTCGTATATCAGCGGTTCTATTTACAACAGATTTTTATAATAAGGCGGAGAATTAAAGATGGCTTTACTTGAAACTTGGAGAAAGTTAGCATATGAGACAGAGATGAACCAGAAACAGGCTGCTGAATTCTGGGGAAATTATTTTAATCTTGAAAAGGGAATTTACGAGCAGATATTAGCTGACCCGGAAAATCCTGTTTCAGGGACAGTCAAGGAACTTGCGGAGAAGTATAATGTTGAGATTTTAATTATGACAGGCTTCCTTGACGGAATTAACGACAGCTTAAAACAGCCTAATCCTATTGAGACTATGGATGAGGACACACAGGTAAGTCTCGACTATGATAAAGAAAAGCTTTACTACAATATGGTAGGAGCTAAAGCTGACTGGCTGTATGGTCTTCCTCAGTGGGACAACCTTTTAGATGAGGCGGTAAGAAAAGAGCTTTACAAAAAGCAGAAGCTCTCCGGCACTGTTATAAAAGGCAGAAAGATTGGAAGAAACGAGCCATGTCCTTGTGGAAGCGGCAAAAAGTATAAAAACTGCTGCGGAAGGAATTAATAAATTTTTTTACTTCCAAAAGTTTATATGCTGATGAGTTTATTTAAATAATAATTAAAATATAAAGCTGCGGCGTGAAGTTTT
>CASFUI010000362.1 GCA_949297565.1 uncultured Eubacteriales bacterium | reverse complement strand
TGTAAAAATCCACGTTTGCGCTTACGCCTTTATATATTTTTCTCTCCTTTGCGATAAGCTGTGCAGCAATCCTCTCAACGTCAGCCATGAGCTTATATTCCTTCTCTCTGTGCTTCTCAACAGACAGCGCCTCAACAAATCTCTTAAACACTCTCGCCCTAGGATCTGAAAGCGAATATACGGCATGACCCATACCATAAATAAGTCCGGTCTTGTCAAATGCCTGTTTATTAAGAATTGCATCGAGATATGCAGTAAGTTCAGCCTCATCATCCCAGTTTTTAACATGACTCTTAATATCCTCAAACATCTTGACAACCTTTAAATTAGCTCCGCCATGCTTCGGTCCCTTAAGAGATGCCATAGAAGATACAACTGTCGAATATGTATCAGTTCCCGAAGATGTTACCACATGAGCGGTAAATGTAGAATTGTTTCCGCCGCCGTGTTCAGCATGAAGAACAAGCGCAATATCGAGGATCTTTGCCTCAAGCGCGGTAAACTTTCCGTCGTCTCTCAAAAGATGGAGTATATTTTCAGCCGTTGACATATTAGGGTCAGGCTCATGAATAATAAGACTTCCTCCTATATGTGAATGTTTGTATGCCTGATAGCTGTACACAGCAAGCAGAGGAAACTGAGAAATAAGCTGAAGAGACTGGCGCACAACATTAGGAATGCTTGTATCATCAGCTTTATCATCGTAAGAATAAAGCATAAGAACACTTCTTGCCACTGCATTCATAATATCCCTGCTTGGCTTTTTCATGATTATATCCCTGACAAAATTAGGAGGTATACACCTGTAATTTCCAAGCAGAGCCGTAAAATCTTTAAGCTGCTGTTCGTTTGGCATCTCTCCGAAAAGCAAAAGGTATGTAACCTCCTCAAAGCCAAATCTTTTATCCTTTGTGAAACCGGCAATAATTTCCTCAACATCATATCCACGGTAATAAAGTTTTCCGTCACATGGATGCGATACACCGTTTTCATCCACCTCTGTTGACTTTACCTCAGAAATCTCAGTAAGTCCTGTAAGCACTCCCTTACCGTTAATATCACGCAATCCTCTTTTTACTTCATACTTATCGTATAAATCAGAGCTTATTCTGTTATTCTCCCTGCACTTTAATGACAGTTCTTCTATTTCAGGCGTAACCTGTGAAAAATCTCTTCCTTCCAAATCCATAATTCCTCCTGTTCTGTTTTAAAATCTTAAAAACTAATACGTATTTTATTGAGAATGTATACGGTAGCAATGTACAAATTTCAATTTATCAGCGCAGCCTCGTACACTCATATTTAGCACGCGCCTGTATACATTTTCTCAGCGAGACATATCTCTCTTCCAAATTTCCTGGAAGAATTTCAACATCCATAGACACAGCCATGGCGTCTAACAATTTGTTATCAAGATTATTTTTTAATGCCGAAATAACCTCCAGCTTCTGAGAATAACTTTCAGCATCAAGAAATCTCATCAGCCTTTCGTCAACCTCTTCATCCGTCGCATCCGCGCCTGTACCGGATATAATTGAATTATCTTCCGGCTTTTCTGCATCCATATCATTATCAGCAGTCATTTCTTGTTTCTGCGCATCAGCAGAAATGTCACTGTCCTCCCCTCTCAGAAACACCTGCTCAAACCTGTAGCGCTGTCCGGCATCGGGATATTTCACCCGGTCAACCTCACTCATAAACATATCGTAAGGTCTCACATACACGGAAAAATCACCGTACAATGCCTGATAAACAACCATTTTCTCCTTTGTCTCTGAATGATACGCAACACATTTAACCTGGTACAGCTTATCCTTAAAATGCCTGTAAAAGCCTCCGACAACCAATTCTCTCTCTTTCACAGCCAAACCTCCCTCACATTCATACGGCGTTATGCCTCTCAGAGAATTAAACCCGCAGCCGTAACGAACGCATTAAGCATACTGAAGTTTTTATGCAGCATTAGGACTGAGATAGCCCGCAAGCTCCATGTTCCTGCTCTCAATAAGAAGCTTTAAAATTCCCTCCACAATAATGTGGCATAACGCAACTATATATTTACAATCATTGTCGACCGTATTTTCATTGTCTATATACTGCGCGTGCAGTTTTTTTATAAACACGCATATATCCTCAGGACTTGAAAAACCGTTCACAATATTTCTGTTTACGTAAATCTGCCCGCTGTTAATATACTCCTTTAAAGCAGACATCAATCCCTTTTCATACTTGCAGTGTTCCTTTATATTACCCTCAAATACTGAATTATGAGGATATGTAAAATAATCAGCTATATAATGGGTGACTTCTCCCAGCCTGCGGCAGTATGCGGTGGAAATTCTTCTGTAATCCGCCGAATCAACGGTAAGCTGTGAAATAAAAGATGAAACCATGTCAAAGGTCTCTTCCATGTTATGTTTCGTAGTTACAAAAGATGGTTTACAGTCAGGCAGTATACTGCCGATGATAAATGCCTTTCGATGACTTGTCAGTAAACCGCTGTCAAGATTATTTATCAGATAAACAGCTAAAGATACATGTGATTTTTTTCTCATGATACTATGCCTTTCATTTTTGACTTATACATGCAACATATTTTATTTTAAACTGAAATCAAACAAAAAACAATAAAAATACTGTAAATTTTATTTTATAAAGGTAACAGTTCAGCCATAAGCTGTATGACAAGCAAATCATGCTTGCATGAGTTTGCATGTTGTACAGCTTATGAGCTGAGCGCCCGATTATGAGCAAAGTTAGCTGTGAAGCAGCGGGAAAGCGCCTCTGGCGCGACTTTGCGAATGGCGCGGGGTGAACTGTTACTTATAAAATAACAGTTCAGCCATAAGCTGTATGACAAGCAAAAAAGTATAGCTGTTTAAAACGTAAATTAATTTGACATAATCTAAGTCAAAGAATATGATTATACATGATGATGCCCGCTTAGGCATCGCAGAAACGGAGGTACTTATGAAAGCTGTTGATTTACATGTTCACTCAACCTTTTCCGACGGAACGCTGTCTCCTGAGGAGCTTGTTCAAAAAGCCGCGCAGCTCGGACTTGCTGCAATGGCTCTCACAGACCATGACACAGTTGACGGAATAGAGCAGGCAGTCAGGGCTGCTTCGGAAACAAATGTTGAACTGGTACCCGGAATTGAGCTCAGCACCTTTTATGATAAAAAAGAGATTCATATTGTAGGTCTATATATAGATTATACAGAAAAATCATTTAAAAAAGAACTGGAAAATTTAAAATCATGCAGAGAGCGCCGTAATCAGCAGATTGCCGAAAAGTTCACACAGCTCGGCATACCTGTGTCATATGAAGAAATGCGGCAGATGTACGCCGGCGCTGTTATAACAAGAGCTCATTTTGCGGACTATCTCGTGCAGAAAAAATATATTAAAAATCGCAGCGAGGCCTTTGAGCGCTATATAGGAGATTCCGGACCATGTTATGTTCCCCGAAGAAAAATGCTGCCCGAAGAAGCCATCAGTATGATTAAATCTGTCGGCGGTGTTCCTATTCTTGCCCACCCTGTCCTGTATCATCTTGGAACAGAACAGATGAATAAATTGATCCGTTATCTGTGCCGAAGCGGAATTGTGGGGCTTGAGGCAATTTATTCAACTTATTCTTCAGGCGAGGAAATCCAGATGCGAAAACTCGCAAAAGAAAATAACCTTATAATAAGCGGCGGCTCTGATTATCACGGCGCCAACAAGCCCGGAATTGAGCTTGGCACAGGGCGTGGAAAGCTGTTTGTACCCGAAGATGTACTTGAAAATATAAAAAAATTCCGCGGGTAACGACATGCGTTAAAATAACAGCTTACCGCCCTGTCAATAATTATTTTTTAATGATGAAACAGTCTCATTCCCGTGAAGCACATTGCAATATTTCTCTTATTACAGGTCTCGATTACATTATCATCACGTATTGAGCCGCCCGGCTGTGCAATATATTTTACACCGCTCTTGTATGCGCGCTCAATATTATCACCAAACGGGAAGAAAGCGTCTGAGCCGAGCGCTACATCTGTGTTCTTGTCAAGCCACGCGCGCTTTTCTTCCTTAGTAAACACCTCCGGCTTCTCTGTAAACACTCTCTCCCACTCGCCGTCAGCAAGCACATCCATATAATCCTCGCCTATATATAAATCTATTGCGTTATCTCTGTCGGCACGTCCTATGGTTTCCTTAAACGGAAGATTTAAGACCTTTGGATTCTGGCGCAAAAACCAGTTATCGGCTTTAGAGCCGGCAAGTCTTGTACAGTGAATTCTTGACTGCTGCCCCGCTCCGATTCCGATTGCCTGTCCGCCCTTTGCGTAGCACACAGAATTTGACTGTGTGTATTTAAGTGTTATAAGCGCTATTATAAGGACAATCTTTGCCTGCTTAGGTATTTCCTTATTTTCCGTTACAATATTCTCAAGAAGAGCCTCATTTATTACAAATTCATTGCGCCCCTGCTCAAATGTCACACCGTACACCTGCTTTCTCTCTATCGGCTCCGGCTTATAATCAGGGTCAATCTTTATAATATTGTAATTTCCCTTTTTCTTTGACTTCAAAATCTCAAGAGCCTCGTCCTCATATCCCGGAGCGATAATTCCGTCAGAAACCTCGTGCTGAATAAGCTTTGCAGTAGCAACGTCGCACACGTCAGACAGCGAAATGAAATCTCCGAAGGAAGACATTCTGTCAGCGCCCCTCGCTCTCGCATATGCGCATGCAAGAGGCGAGAGTTCGCCAATCTGCTCGTCAACCCAGTATATTTTCTTTAACACGTCAGTTAGAGGAAGTCCGACTGCCGCTCCTGCCGGTGAAACATGCTTAAAAGATGTAGCGGCAGGAAGTCCTGTAGCCTCCTTCAATTCCTTTACAAGCTGATAACCGTTAAATGCGTCAAGGAAATTAATATAGCCCGGTCTGCCGTTTAAAATCTCTACCGGAAGCTCGCTTCCGTCCTCCATAAAAATTCTTGACGGTTTCTGATTAGGATTGCATCCATATTTTAACTGAAATTCGTTCATTTTATCCTCCATTTCACGTTGAATTATTTGTTTTTATTTACAATTCTTGTCTCATATTTTCCTGTTGCAATATCAATATAGCGCACAAACAGAGAGACCTTGTTGTCCTCATTGAGATTATCCCAGAGCATATTTGTGAATTCGTCTATATCACCCGAAAGTTTAACTAATGTCGGCTCGCCCTCAAAACTTGGAAGCGGAGTGCCGTCTCCCATATATGTGTGTATAAAATGGCCCTCTCCAGCAGCAGGCTTCTCATAAGAAAATGTATATCTGCTGCATGCGCTGCCGTCTTTGTCGCTGCTCTTTAAAATCGACATAGCATAGTCAAACTCACCGTTTTCAAGATTGATAATGCCCGAAATCCTCGGCGTAAAGTTAGGTGCGTCCGGCTCAAACTCTCTTGTTCTCAGCGCCTGCTCAAAAGTCTTTCCCTCTGACATAAGCTCGTATACAGTATCCGTCTGGTCGCCGTTCGTCACGATAGTGCTGTTTTTAAGAACACGGACAGGAGCATAGATGATAAGGCTTGGATCCTCAAGCTTGCTCTCGTCAAACGCCTGTGTGCGTATTCCCTCTCCGTCCTCAACGAACACTCTGTTGCGGCTGTTTGCGCTTCTTCCCATAATGAAATAAGCTGCCACAGCCTTTGTTCCGTCACAAGACCTGCCGATTACAATTCCTCTTCCGGGATAATCACAGCCCGACAGCTCTTTTTCCAATAACTGCATCTCCATAAAATTCATTCCTCTTTCTGTTTTTTATTTTGTTTAACATACGAGCCAAAACACACGCTTAAGTTTTGCCCGATACAGTATTTTTCGCTCAGCTTTATAAGCTCCTGCGAAAAAACAAAGCCGGCTGCCTGAGCAACCGCACCTTAGGTCGCCCAGGCGGTCGGCTTAAAAATTCTGTACTCCCTGTGAGTAACTCCCACTATATACCGCAAAAAGCAATATACATTTCCGCCAGTTGTACAGACTATGCTATAAACATACACTATTTTATTTAAAATTGCAACAGTTTCAGGTATTTACACGCCTGTATCGGCTTCAGATTTAATAATTCCCAAGCAGCTTAATCGCCTGAGCCTCCTCCTCAATTCCTCTTAGCGCATTCATAACAGCCGGGTCGTCTATATTTCCCTCAAAATCTATAAAAAACCTGTACTCCCACTGTCTTCCCTCAATCGGTCTCGACTCAATCTTATTCATGTTAAGTCCGTTGTAAATAATATGGCTAAGAAGATTATAGAGCGTTCCCGTCTCATTTGTCGTCTCAAATACAATACTCATCTTCCGGGCATTTTTCACGAACTTTCTTGTATTTGTTACAATAACAAAACGCGTGGTGTTGTTGTCCAGATCATTTATTTTGCTCTTAAGCACCGTAAGGTTATAAACCTCTGCCGCCTCCTCGCTCGCTATGGCAACATGAGACCTGTCATTTTCAACAAGTACCTTTTTTGCGCTTCCGGCTGTATTTGCCTGGCTTATCTGCTGCCAGTCCTTATGCTCGGAAAGAAACTTTTCACACTGCATAAAACCCTGAGGATGCGAATAAACCGTCGTGACTTTATCAATATCCGTTCCTTCAAGTCCAAGCAGAGCATGCTCAACCTTTACAAAAGTCTCCGCAATAATATAATTATCGTATTCCTGTATCAAATCATAGACGTCCGCCACGCTGCCCGTAGTTGAGTTTTCAATAGGAAGCACAGCGTAGTCAGCCTCTCCTTTTTTTACGGCTTCCATAGCGTCGCGCCATGTAGGAACAGCAAAATTATTTACATCCTTTCCGAAAAATCTTTTCATCGCTATGTAGCTGTACGCGCCGGGAACACCCTGATAGACAACACGGCAGTTTTCCTTGTCTATCTCATCGATTGCCTCATACGGCTCTCTAAGTGTCTGTGTCGTCTCCTCAAGCAGCCTGTACTGCATTTTTCTCGAATTTGCCATAATCTGTGAAAATAAATCATCAATAGCATGTACGTTTCGCGGATTTTTCACCATTTTGCTTACCGACTCGATTTTTGCCTTCTCACGTTCCGTATCCAGGACTTTTTTCCCTGTCTCAATTTTATACTCGGCAACCTCCGTACAAAGCTTCATGCGCTCCTCAAACAGCTCCACAAGCTGCCTGTCTATCCCGTCAATCTTATCTCTTATTTCTCCTAAGTCCAACATGCTGTTCCTCCGTTTCAAATGTGTGTCATCGTATTGAAATATTTTACTATATTCAAAGTTGAATTTCAATTATATACTGTTATAATGTGAACATAGCATAGAAAGCGCACCATTATTTTAACGGAGGCAACAGTAAAATATGAAAAAAACTGTCATAATTATTATCTGCATAATCGCGGTTATTGCCGTGGCTGCCGGAGGCACTTACACCTACCTGACATCACGTTTTCAATATAACAACAAAAACGCCGTCGGAAATACCGCAGGAAATCTTAACAACGGCGGACGTTTCTGCGAGTAC
>CASFUI010000361.1 GCA_949297565.1 uncultured Eubacteriales bacterium | reverse complement strand
GGAAGCAGGGTGGTTTTAGAAGGAGATGGAAGCACTTTTACTTCGGATATAGGGTATATAGTTGAAAACGGCGGAAGGCTTGATATGAATTACAGTGCTCTCCATATGGGCAAAAATACCGAGAGCGCGATAAATGCCGCCGGAGTTTTAAAGGACAGAGCGTTTAAACTGTTCAGGGGAACTATTGATTTCAGTAAGGGTGCGGCAGGTTCTGTCGGAAATGAGAAGGAGGATGTCCTGCTGCTTGACGACAATGTTGTAAACCAGACTATACCGCTTATACTCTGCGCCGAGGAGGATGTTGAGGGAAATCACGGAGCTACCATAGGAGAGCTTGGAGAGGACATTTTGCTCTATATGCAGTCGAGAGGCCTAAGCCGTGAGCAGGTGTATGAAGAGATGTCGAGAGCGCGGATAAATGCTGTGTGCGGTAAGATACCTGACACGGCAACGAGGGAATTTATGGCTGAATATCTTGAAATGCGAGGAAGCAAAAGAAATGGAGGTTAAAATGTGCAGAGAACAACAGGCTGACAGCCGATGCGATAATAAGCGGCGCGAATCTGAGCCGCAGACAAATGAGAGGTTTGCGAGGCATGGCTCTGAGATAAGAAAGGATTTTCCTATTTTTAATATTCTGAGTGAAAATGGTGAGCCGATAGTTTATCTCGATAACGCTGCCACATCGCAGAAACCGTATTGCGTAATTGAGGCAGAGCGCAAATTTTACGAGCGTGAGAATGCCAATCCGTTAAGAGGCTTATATTCACTTGCCGAGGAGGCGACGCGGGAATATGAGGAGGCGAGGAAAACAGTAGCGGATTTTATAGGTGCTGATGACAGCTCTGAAATTATATTTACAAGAAACGCTACTGAGGGACTTAATCTCACCGCATATTGCCTTACAGAGCTTTTGCTCAAGGAGGGTGATGAAATTGCGGTAAGCATTATGGAACACCACAGCAATCTGCTGCCGTGGCAGCAGGCGGCAAGACATGCCGGAGCGTCGCTTAAGTTTATCGAGTGCGATAAAAATGGTGTGATTACCGATGAGGCATTTGAGGCGGCAATATCGGAAAAGACAAAAATTTTGGCAATGACCCATATCTCAAATGTGCTGGGCTGTAAAAATGATTTAAAAAAATATTCCGATTTCTGCCGTGACAGAGGGATTATTCTCGTTGCTGACGGAGCACAGAGCGTGCCGCACATTTCTGTCAATGTGAAGGAACTGGGCGTTGATTTTCTGTCGTTCTCAGGGCATAAAATGTTCGGACCTATGGGAATAGGAGTTCTTTATGGCCGCAAATCTCTGCTGGAACAGATGCCTCCGTTTCTCTACGGCGGTGAGATGATAGAGAGTGTTACAAGGGAGAGAGCAGTGTATGCACAGATACCCCATAAATTTGAGGCGGGAACTGTAAATGCAGCGGGAGCTGCCGCGCTTGCCGAGGCTGTGAGATATATCAAAAAAACAGGCTTTGATACAATACAGGAGCGGGAGCACTATCTCACTGAATTTGCGATGAACAGAATGAAGCGGATACCGGGAGTCAATATTATAGGATCGCCGGACGCGGCTTGGCATAACGGCATTATTTCGTTTACGCTTGAGGGCGTGCATCCTCATGATGTAGCCTCAATTCTCGACGCTGACAGAATAGGAGTGCGTGCAGGTCATCACTGCGCGCAGCCGCTGCTTGCTCATCTGGGAATACCTTCATGCACAAGAGTAAGTCTGGCTTTTTATAATACATGTGAGGAGATAGAGTTTTTTGCTGACAGTCTTTCAAAGATAAGGAGAAAAATGGGATATGGAGAATAAGACATTTTACAATGAAATACTTACAGACCACAATCTTCACCCGGGGCACAAGCATGCCCTGGATGATGCCAATATGGTCTTAGAGGGAGTAAATCCGAGCTGCGGCGACGATATATTTCTCAATCTTAAAGTTGAGAACGGAGTTATAGCCGACGGCTCGTTTCAGGGAGACGGATGCGCCATTTCACAGGCGTCAGCCGATATGATGCTTGATTTGATTATAGGAAAGACTAAGGAGGAGGCACTGGAGCTTTCGGATATTTTTTTGAGAATGATTAAGGGCGAGGCGTCGGAGGATGAGCTTGAACTGCTTGAGGAGGCGTCTGTTCTGAAGGACATTTCACATATGCCTGCCAGAGTGAAGTGCGCGGTGCTCGGCTGGCATACGCTGGGAGAGATGATTAAGAATGAAAATAGTAAAAGCATTGGCGGCTAAGCTGTTTTTTAGTTCCATTAATTTACAGTGAACTTCTAAAGTGATATAATTACCTCCGATAATTGCGTTTATAAAAGTTGATTAAGGGAGAATGCACATATGAAGCAAAAAAATGGAATTCTTTTAACCGCGGTAATTATTCTGGTGTCATTTGTGTTTATAATAACGGTGGCAACAGTTTTTAATAATATCAGAAATAATCTCAGCAGTGAGGTTATAAGCAGCCTTGAGGAAGAGGTGGAGCAGAATATTTCGCTTATACGAAGTGAGATTGAGGATAAATTTGTGGTGCTTAACAGTCTGGCGAAGGAACTTTCATCAGATGAAAACGAGGAAGATGCTGTTGATAAAATGAGAGTCTTTGAAGAGGTTTACAATTTCAGGCGTATGGGCTATGTAAATCTTGATGGTATAGCAAAGACGACGGACGGTTATGAGGAGGATCTGTCGCTGACTGCCATTGTAGAGGAGGGGCTTGCGGGAAAATCATATATTACGACAGCTATTGAGGATGTACTTGATGATTCTCATGAAAAAATAAATGTCATGAGCGTTCCTGTGTATGATTCAGCTCATAATGTAAAAGGTGTAATATTTGCTGAGTACGATTCGAAATTATTTCATGACCTTATATTTTCTCATTCTATGCAGAGAGAAGGCTTCAGCTATGTTGTAAATATGAATGGAGATATTATAACCTCCTACGGCTCTGATACGTCAAAGGATTTACCGAGCATTTTCTCGTATACAGACAACCCCGAGGCAAGTGACAACGGACTCAGAAGAGAGGTTTTGTCAAATATGGAGGCAGGAATTGGAGATTCCGGAATAGGACCAAACAGTGAAGATACATATTTTTTCTATTGCTATAAGCCTCTCAAAATTGAGTCTGTTGACGTACAGTGGTATGTTTTTTCGGTAGAGCCGAGAGATGTTCTCACAAGAAGAATGAAGCCTATTATGAATGATATACAGTATCTTGTTATAATTATTGTGGGACTTTTCATTGTGGCAAATCTCATATATATCTACTATAATCTAAAAAGGCGAAGAGAGCTGTATCAGCTTGCATATGTGGATCCTGTCACAGGCGGAGATAATTTTGCGGGATTTAAGCAGAAAGTCAAGGAACTTGACAATAAGTCAGGATATATTGTATCGGTTGATTTAAGTGAGTTTAAGCTGATTAACAGTGTCTGCGGCGTTGAAAAGGGTGATGAGGTTTTAAGTGAGGTATGGAAAATTATAAAAGAAAACTGTTGCGGCGAGGAAATATGCGCTCGTGTAAACGCGGACAGGTTTATTGTGTTTTTTGCAGAGAATAAAAAGGAAGCCGTAGTACTGCGGCTTGAACATATTACAAGGCAGATACAGACGCTGTCCGAAAACCTTAATGTTCCGAGACTTTTTCCGGTAATGGGGATTTATCATACTGATAGTCTTGAAAATATAGACAGATGTTACGGTGACGCTTTACGTGCAAAATCTATTGTAAAGGGAAGGCGTGATAAGAATTATGCATTTTATGATGAGCTTGACCACGACGCAATAGCAATGAACCAGAAGCTTGAAGAAAGCTTTGATAAAGCTCTGCAGAATAATTGTTTTGAGGTATGGTATCAGCCGAAGTTCGACGCTCACACTGAAGAGCTTGTGGGAGCTGAGGCGCTTGTCAGGTGGCGTGATGAGGACGGAAGCCTTATACCTCCGGGAAGATTTATTCCCCTGTTTGAAAAAAACGGAAATATTATCAAGCTTGACGAGTATGTCTTCAGAGAGGTATGCAGGCAGCAGAAGCAATGGGAGCGTCAGGGCATCAAGTGTATTCCTGTATCTGTGAATATATCGCGTTTCAGCCTTTACTATTCAAACGTGGTTGATAAGTATAAGCGTATAATGCAGCATTATGAGGTTGAGCCGGACTGTATTGAGCTTGAGATTACAGAGAGCGCAACTATTGAAAATACAGAGATTGCAAAGCTTATAGGGCAGTTCAGAGACGCAGGATTTAAGATACTTCTCGATGATTTCGGAAGCGGCTACTCATCTCTTTCTACCTTGAATCAGATGCATTTTGACACGATTAAGCTTGACAAAAGCCTTGTTGATTTTATAGGAAATGACAGCGGAGAGAAACTTCTGGAGTTTATTATAGGACTTGCTCACGGTCTCGGCATAAAAATTACTGCTGAGGGTGTTGAGGAGGAAAAGCAGGTTGAGTTTCTCAAGCAGCTTGACTGCGATGATATTCAGGGATATTATTTTTCAAAGCCTTTGATGTGCAAGGCTTTTGAGAGTAAGCTGGAAAGAAGGGATTAGATATGTGGGTGGTTTTTGCGTTTGCATCTGCATTGTTTGCGGGGCTTACGTCTGTTCTTGCAAAGTGCGGTATTAAAAATACAGATTCTAATGTGGCAACGGCAATCAGGACAATTATTGTCCTGATTTTCTCATGGATTATGGTGTTTATATCAGGTGCGCAGACAGAGATAGACGGCGTATCGTTAAAGACATGGATATTTTTAATTTTATCCGGACTTGCGACAGGAGCGTCATGGCTTTGTTATTTTAAGGCTCTGCAGCTCGGGGATATTAATAAGGTAGTTCCAATTGATAAATCAAGCACAATTCTGACTATAATTTTGGCTTTCATATTTTTGCATGAGAAAATCAGTCTCTTAAAGG
>CASFUI010000360.1 GCA_949297565.1 uncultured Eubacteriales bacterium | reverse complement strand
GGACTCTTTGTAATATGGAGAGATAAAACGAGATGCATCTGTCTCCGTGGAGTTCATGTTTTTTGCAATGACCTTACTTCGGACAATATCAAGCTCCCTCGGGGCATCAATCAGAAGATGAATATTCCCGTTTGAGCCTCCGGAATATACGACACGTATGTCGTTTCCTATATTGATAAACTCACCGGGTTTAATTGTGAGCTTTAGCATAAAAACCTCCTGTCTATGCAACAAAATGTTTCAAAATGTTGCATCAATTATGTTTAAAAAGGAGGTCAAACATGAGTACAGCACAGCCGATAAGAAGCGCAGAGGAGCTAACTGCACTCAGGCGATTTTATTTGTGCGATGAGCCGAACATCAGAAATTACGCTATGATTTGCCTGGGGGTAAATTCAGCTCTTCGCATAAGTGATTTACTTAACTTGAGGTGGAGTGACGTATACAGCTTTGAGGAGAGACATTTCAGAAAGCATTTGGTTATACGGGAGGGAAAGACAGGCAAGGAGACAAGAATTGCGATTAATGAAAATGCCGCAGACGGTCTTGGAATGTATATGAGATGCAAAAAAGATATTGAGGAGGGGGATTATATATTTACAGGAAGAAATAAAAATTCTCATTTGAGCCGTTCTCAGGCTTTTCGGATAATAAAGCACGCAGCGAGACTGCTCAATATGGAAGAGGGGATAAGCTGTCACTCAATGAGAAAAACATTTGGTTATTATGCGTGGAAATACGGTACGCCGCCGGCGGTTTTAATGGATATTTACAACCATTCATCTTATGAGATAACAAAGAGGTATTTGGGAATAAAACAGGACGATAAGGATTTAGTTTTTTTAAATGTTAAATTGTAATACTAATAATCTTAAATAAATTTTATTGAAATATGGCGTAAAGTATTTTTCAGAAAAGCCGATATACAATATATAAAACAAAAAAGATGCAACATTTTGAAACAAATTGTTGCATCTTTTTTATTATGTGTATTTTTAAAAATATTATACTTGTAATAGCAGTTTTCAGGTGGTAAACTAAATAACAGTGCTTATCTTAGAGAGTGGGATTATTAATATATAATGATAGGCTTTGAATTAAAAGTAGTATTTTTAAGGAGATTTATTTATGTCAGGACATTCAAAATTTGCTAATATTGCGCATAAGAAGGCAGCAAATGATGCCGCTAAGGGAAAGATTTTTACAAGACTAGGAAAAGAAATTATGGTTGCCGTAAAAGAGGGCGGACCTGATGTCAATAACAACAGTAAGTTAAGGCAGGTAGTTACTAAAGCAAAGGCGGCAAATATGCCTAACGATACTATTGACAGAGCTATTAAAAAGGCTGCGAGCAGTGATATGACTGATTATGAGTCAGTTACATATGAGGGATACGGTCCTAACGGAACGGCTATTATTGTGGAGGCGCTTACAGATAACAGAAACCGTGCTGCGTCAAATATAAGAAACGCATTTACAAAGGGCGGCGGAAATGTCGGTACACCGGGATGCGTGTCATTTATGTTTGACAAAAAGGGTCAGATGATTGTCGCAAAGGAGGATTGCGATAAGGATGCAGACGAGCTTATGATGATTGCTCTCGATGCCGGCGCTGAGGATTTTAACGAGGAAGATGACTGTTATGAAATTACAACTGCGCCTGATGATTTTGAAGCTGTAAATGAGGCTCTTTCAAATGAGGGGATTGTATTTGCTTCGGCTGAGGTTACAATGATTCCTCAAACCTATGTTGAGCTTACATCAGAGGACGACTTGAAGAAGATGCGCAGGATACTTTCGCTGCTTGACGAGGAAGATGATGTACAGAACGTATATCATAACTGGGACGAGCCTCAGGAGGAAGATGCCTGAATTATCAGACAGTTATGAGTTATAATATTAAAATAGTTTAAAAGCCGTATTCGTGAAAGGGGTGTAAATTTTGCTGTACAGTAGGTTTACACCCCTTTATTAACGGCATAAAACTGTTTTTGAAAAATGTATGTATAAATATATAAGGAGATTTTTATGGAGAAAAAACAAAGAGGAAGTTTTACCGGAGGAATAGGATTTGTTCTGGCAGCAGCCGGAAGCGCGGTTGGGCTTGGAAATCTGTGGAGATTCCCATATCTTGCGGCCCAGTACGGCGGAGGTATTTTTATTCTTGTTTATATAATACTTGCTCTGACATTCGGTTTTACACTTATGACGACGGAGATTGCAATAGGCAGAAAGACGAAATTAAGTCCGACAAGAGCCTACGCAAAGGTTAATAAAAAATTCGGATTTATAGGTCCGATAGCATTTATAATTCCGGTTATAATCCTGCCGTATTACTGTGTCATAGGAGGCTGGGTTACAAAGTATATTGCGGTGTTTGTCTCTGGTCAGGATCAGGCGGCAGCCGAGAGTTCATTTTTCGGGAACTTTATAGCACAGGAGTATTCGCCTCTTCTGTTTTTCTTAATATTTCTCGGACTTACTGCGCTTATTGTTATTCTGGGAGTTGAAAAGGGAATTGAGAAGATGAGCAGATTTTTAATGCCGCTTCTCGTTGTCATTGCTGTTGTAATCTGTATTTATGTAATATTTATTCCGGGCTCGGGTGCGGGTTTAAAATATTATCTGCTTCCTGACTTCTCAAAGTTTTCATTTAAAACTGTTTGCGCAGCAATGGGACAGATGTTTTATTCAATGAGTCTTGCAATGGGAATTATGATTACTTATGGCTCATACACAAAGGACGACGTAAGTCTTGTAAAGTCAGTAAATCAGATTGAAATTTTTGATACAGTTATAGCGCTTCTCGCGGGATTAATGGTTGTTCCTGCTGTCTATGTGTTCAGCGGTGAGGCAGGCATGTCAGAGGGAGGAGCGGGGCTTATGTTTATAACTCTGCCTAAAGTATTTTCTCAGATGGCGGGAGGACGGTTTATAGGAGCTCTCTTTTTTGTGCTGGTGTTTTTTGCCGCTCTTACAAGTTCTGTTTCCGTAATGGAGGCTATTGTATCTATGATTATGGACAGATTTAATGTGAGCAGAATTAAATGCTGTATAGGAATAATAATATTTTCAATTCTGCTTGGAATTCCGTGCTCGCTCGGAAATGGAATCTGGTCGGGAATTAAGATACTTGGAATGGATTTTCTTACATTTTTTGATTTTATCAGCAACAGTATATTCCTGCCGATAGTTGCATTTTTGACTTCTGTCATGATTGGCTGGTTTGTGGGGGCTGATTATATTATTGACGAGGCAACCAAGAACGGGGAGCAGTTTAAGAGAGAAAAAATATTCAGGGTTATGATTAAATATATAGCGCCTGTACTTCTTTTGATTATTCTGGTATTTTATACGCTGGCACAGTTTGGGGTGATTAAATATTAATGATTTATCTGTCACATTTTGAATTTCCGGATATTGAATGGGAGTATTCTTTTGTTATGTCTCAAAAGAGGACATGTTACGACACATTTTATCCGTTTTATGTGCTTTCAAAAAACAGGCTGTCAATGCTGGATTTTGAGCCTGTAACGGTTCTGTACGGCGGAAACGGCTCGGGAAAGACAACGGCTCTCAATGTTATAGCTGAAAAACTTGAGCTGCCGAGAGATACTCTTTACAACAGAAGCAATTTTTTTGGTGATTATACAAAGGAATGTTTCTATGAGATTAAAGCTCCAATACCTCCGGACAGCCGTATTATCACAAGCGACGATGTGTTTGATTTTATGCTCGGCTTAAGAGCAATAAATGATGGAATAGATAAAAAACGGGAGGAATTGTTCGAGGAATATCTTGGCGCAAAATACTCTCATTTTCAGTTTAAATCTATGGCAGATTATGAGCAGCTCAAAAAGGTGAATTATGCGCGTGGCAATTCGCAGTCAAAGTTTGTACGAAAAAATCTTATGGATAATGTAAGAGAACATTCAAACGGAGAGAGTGCGTTTCTTTATTTTTCGGATAAGATAAAAGAGAATGGCTTGTACCTGCTGGATGAGCCTGAAAACAGCCTGTCTCCCAAACGCCAGCAGGAGCTTTTAAGGTTTCTTGAGGACTCGGCAAGATTTTTCGGCTGTCAGTTTATTATAGCTACGCATTCGCCTTTTCTGCTGTCAATGAAAGGCGCGAAAATTTATGATATGGATGAAAATCCGGTTGATGTTAAAAAGTGGACAGAGCTTGAGAATGTGAGAGAGTACTATGAATTTTTTAAGAGCAGGGAGAAAGAATTTGAGGGATAAATCTGTTTGCACCGAGCCCCGAATATGATATAATGTCCGTAAGCATTGAGCAGTGCATAAAAATTTAAGGCATCGTAGCGTCATGCTTGCATGTAAGCATACGATGTCTTAAATTTTTATATAGGGCGAAAGCCCGAGAGCCATAGGGGCAGAGCGCCTATGGCGTGCACTGCGAAGGAACATAGGGCGAAAGCCCGAGAGCCATAGGGGCAGAGCGCCTATGGCGTGCACTGCGAAGGGTATATAGGGCGAAAGCGCCTATGGCGTGCATTGGCGGCACATTATACTGACGGTTTTGATTTTATAAAATGGAGGCTGAGGCTTGATATGGGTGAAGATTTTCTTAAATTAGCAAAGGACAGATATTCCGTGCGCAAGTTTGAACAGCGCGCTGTAGAGCCTGAGATGTTGGAAAAGATTATTAAAGCGGGAATGTTAGCGCCGACTGCGTGCAATAAGCAGCCGCAGCGTATTCTTGTGATTGACAGCAGCGACGGACTGCAAAAACTTAAGATGTGTACAAAATGTCATTTTGATGCTCCGGCGGCAATGCTTGTATGTTATGACAAAAACGAATGCTGGGTTAGAAACTATGACGGCAAGACAAGCGGGGAGATTGATGCGAGCATCGTTGCCACGCATATGATGCTTGAGGCTGCCTCTATAGGAATAGGAACTACATGGGTTATGCATTTTAAGCCTCAGGAGATAAGGGAGCAGTTTCAGCTTCCGGAAGAGTATGAGCCGGTTGCTCTTCTCGTAATGGGATATCCGGCATCAGATGCCGAGCCTTATGCGCAGCATTCAGAGTTTAAATCAGAGAGAGAACTTGTATTTCATAACAGGTTTAAAAAGTCATATAATATACAGTCTTATGATGATACATGGAAGAATGATTATGAGAATGAAATAGATACCCTTATAAAAAAATCATCTCTTTCAGAGCTTGCGTTTGAGCATATAGGCAGTACGGCGATACCAGGTGTAAAGGCTAAGCCTATAATTGACATTATCGTGGGAGTTAAGGCTTTTCCGCCTTCTGCGGAAATAATTCATGATATTGAGGACTGCGGATATATTTATCTTCGCGAGGCAAGTGTTCCCGACAGGTTATATTTCGTAAAACGAGGTGAGAAAAACTTTAATGTTAATGTTATATTATATCAGGGCTCTGTATGGGAGCAGGATATTGCGTTCAGAGATTATTTGATTTCGCATCCAAATTACGCTCAGGAGTATTCAAAAATAAAGGACAGACTTGTAAAAAGCGATGAGATTCTTGAGTATTCAAAGCTGAAAACTGATTTTATTTTTAAGATATACGATAAAATTAATTCAGGAGAAGCGTGACAGGACATTTTGTCAAATGCTGCATATATTATAGAAAGTACGTATAAAAAGGAATCTTATGTATATTTATATTGGTATCTTTCTTATAATATGCAGCATTTTTTGTTTGCTCTTATTTTTCAAAAGAAAAAAGATTATACGAAAAGTTCGATGCATGGATTTTTGTGATAAAGTAAATCTTTTAAACAGAATTGCACAGCCATTTGGTTTCTGCTATGAGCCGTCTCAGGAGATTATAACGTCAAGGATAGACGCATGGCAGAGGCAGTTCGGATACTGTTCGTTCTATGACAGGACAGCTCTGTCTTTCGGCATGGTGTTTGACTGCGAGCCTGTTTATTTTGATTATCGGGGACATACATGGCTTATTGAGTTCTGGAAAGGGCAGTACGGAATAAATGTCGGAGGAGAGGTCGGAATTTACAGGACGGAAAGGTGTGTTAAGCCTCAGCAGTACAGCGATACTGTTTTTCAGGCAGTTCCGCTTGAGGAGATGCCGGGAATATGTATGGAGCTCAACTATAAAGGAAGGGAACAGTTTGGGCTCTGCCGGAGGCACTGGTGGCTTACAGGCTTTCTGATGGGAGCCTTCTGCGAGCCTGAGGAACTGACAATGAATGTTTCCGTGTCGTTTTGCTGCGAAGATATGATGAACGCTTTCGTGGAGAGTCTGAGGAGAACAGGGTACAGTGAGGATGAAATTTATATATGCTGCAATACTGTTACCGTTTTGTTTTCGGTGCCGCATGAATGGCAGCCGAGACACAGATTCAGATGCAGAGCCGCCTTTGCGCAGTGGCGTAATCGCTTTTTCTGTAAATGGTATTTGGCGATTACAAAACCTTTTACCTGCACAATAGACAGACTTTTATATCTGTATTTTTTCATTCCTGCTGCTTGGCGTCATATGTTCTGCTTCAAGAGAAACCGCAGGCAGAAATTTAACAGAAAAGCATATATCAAAGCCGGAGGGCGCAGATGAGTTTTAATGACAGGATTAAAAAATCTTTTGATAACGCCTGTCGTCTGCCTTTGAGCGAAAAATCAAGATATGTGGTTTTCAGTGACTGTCATCGCGGAACAGGTAGGGCAAATGATAATTTTTTGAAAAATGAAAATATCTATATGGCTGCGCTTCAATATTATTATACAAGAGGATTTACCTACATTGAACTGGGGGATGGCGACGAGCTGTGGGAAAACCGTTCATTTGAGGATATAAAGGAGATGCATTGGCGCGTATTTGATATTCTTGCGGGGTATTACAGGGAAAACAGGTTTGTCGGTATTTACGGAAATCATGATATGGTAAAGAGGCGCGAAAGGTTTGTCAGGCGCAATATGGCTGAATATTACTGTGAAAATGCAATGTGCAGCCATGAGCTTTTTCCGGACGTTACATTTTATCCGGCGGCAATCCTTGAGGATAAGTTGAACAGGAAAAATATTTATCTTACACACGGTCATCAGGCTGATGTATTAAACAGCACGCTTTGGCGCGTTTCAAGATTTCTTGTGCGCTATCTTTGGCAGCCTTTGGAGGATTTGGGGGTGCCTGACCCGACAAGTGCCGCTAAAAATAATACAAAAAAGAAAAAGTCTGAGCAGAGGCTTACAGAATGGG
>CASFUI010000359.1 GCA_949297565.1 uncultured Eubacteriales bacterium | reverse complement strand
CCGATTTTTTTTGCAAGCTCGTCCACGCTCGGCTTTCTTCCAAGCTCCTCTCTGAGCCGTTTAGCCCAGTCGTTTACAAGATTTACTTTTCCAAGCACCCTGCCCGTAACTTTATTTGACTGCATCTGCTCGTCAATCATCATAGCCAGGCTTCCCTCTACCTCACTGCGCACGTCCTCTTCCATTTCAGAAAGTACACGGAGCAAATCATCAGTTCCGCCTTCCTTTATCTTATCTTTCCATTCCAGATTATTTAAAAAACGCTTCTCGCTCATATATCCCATCATGGCAAGATTAGCCTCCTGAAGCAGGTCGCTCGACAATACGCCCTTTCTTCTGTAAGGCTCAATCCATTCTACGATTTTTCTCAAAAATGACTGCGATAAAAGGTCAAGAGACTCTTTATCATTATCCTCCACAATATTCATAAGCAGAAATGCTCTTCCCGTGTCAGAAAGTTCCTCTATCCCCTTCAGGTCCTCCATATACATTTCAATATATTTTTCATCGCGCTCATAATCCTCATCGCTCATAAAAACGGCTTCCTCCGCCTCTTTTTCCTCAAGTGAAGCTTCATCCTCTGCCGCGGCCCTTTCAAGCATATCAAGAAATTCATTATCTGCGGCGTTCTCTCCGCTCACCGTAATATTATTTGCCAGCAGATAACCCGTAATCATCTGATATCTTGCTTCATCAAGCCCCAGATTTTTAAAATAGCCCTCGACATCCTGTCTTGTGACAGTATTTCCGTTGACCTTGGCATATTCTTTCAGGCTTGATAAGGCAGCCATAAATTCCGCCTGTATATTATTGTCATCTTTGCTCTCTGAGTTTATTTTATTATTTTCAGTCATATTAATCTCCATTCCGGAGCGTCGCAAACAGACGCTTTATATGTATTTTTTTTATAATATCACAGCCGTGTTCTCATAACAAGTTTTGAAATTTTTTGTTCTCCGGCTGTTTTATTACATAATCTTACCTGTAATCCTCACTGCATGGTGCTATCGGTTGACAAAGACATCAATTTTGCTTATAGTTAATTTGTATGTAAATGTGAATTTTGACATTGCATAAAATAATTAGAAAGTTGAGGTTTTGTTGTAAAATGAGAATTGCATTAATTAACGAAAACAGCCAGGCTGCAAAAAATGAACTGATTTATTCAACACTTAAAAAAGTTGCCGATTCAAAGGGCTACGAGGTAGACAACTACGGTATGTATACAGCAGAGGATACAGCACAGCTTACATATGTACAGAACGGTATTCTCGCCGCTATTCTTCTGAACAGCCAAGCTGCTGATTTTGTTGTAACAGGATGCGGCACCGGAGAGGGCGCAATGCTTGCTCTCAACTCATTTCCGGGCGTACTCTGCGGACATGTAGTTGACCCTTCTGACGCATATATGTTTATGCAGATTAATGACGGAAACGCTATCTCTCTTCCATTTGCCAAAGGCTTTGGATGGGGCGCAGAATTAAATCTTACATATATCTTTGAAAAACTTTTCGAGGGAGAGCCGGGCGGCGGCTACCCAAAGGAGAGAGTCGTTCCTGAGCAGAGAAACAAGAAAATTCTTGACGAGGTAAGAAAGGTTGCATTTAAGGACAGCCTGATTGATATTTTAAAGAATCTTGACCAGGATTTAGTAAAGGGCGCCGTAGCCGGCGAAAAATTCAAGGAGCTTTTCTTCGCGAACTGCAAATGTGACGAGATTGCTGAATATGTAAAGACTCTTATTGATTAATAAACTTAAAATAAAAAACGGGACGCTGCACATCGGCTGCGTCCTGTTTTTTATTTACTCAGGCAGAGCGTCAAACTGAAATACCTGCATTTTTCATTTGACGGCCGCTGTTATAACATTTCCTCTGACCAGAGCTGCTCTTACTGCCTTTCCGATAAGCGTTCCAAGCACAATCTTTGCTATGTCTCCCGGTATAAACGGCAGGACACACAAGCCTATTGCCCCTGCAAGCCCAGAATTTGTAAGATATATGTACCATGCTGTTCCAAACGCATACAGGACTGCCGTTCCCAAAACCCACGCAAACATCGCCGCCCATATATTGCGCCTCGTCTTTTCAATAATTACTCCGCCTATAAGCGCCATAAATATATAACCCAATATATAGCCGCCCGTCGGACCTGCTATTTTGCCAAATCCTCCAGCATATCCCGAAAATACCGGAAGACCAACCATTCCAAGCATTATATAAATACATACGCTTCCCGTTCCAGCCCACGGCCCTATTACATAGACAGTAAAATAGATGACCATTGTCGCAAGCGTAACAGGAACAGGCCCGACCGGAACTGACATCGGCGCAAGAATGCACAAGAGCGCAGTCATAAGCGCCATAAAACAAATCTGATAAATTGTAAATCTTTTCTCCTTCATGTCTCTCCTCCGAAATCACATATTTTTTAATTGCACTATTTTTAGAGAACAATATATATTCCTCTTTTCTGTACATCGCAAGTATTGTCAACTCAATTTTAAATTTAGTTTACAATCATTGTATAAAAAAGTCAATATTTTTATACTTGAGCTTCTGACGAAAGCATAAAAATATTTAATATAAGCAGAAAGCATTCAAAGCGGACATCAGCCCGCTCCGTCTCATTCTCCGCCTTTTACGGTAATATACTGTATCATTCCGGGACCAAGCTCCGGGGTCGGTCTCGCAATAAAACCGTGCTTCATATAGAATTCCTCACGTCCCTTTGCACACATCAGACAAAGCATCATGCGGCTTCCCGGTATTATCAGGCTGTTTACATAAGCAATCAGTTTATCAATCAGCATGCTTCCTATATGTCTGCCCTGATATTCGGGAACAACTATTAAATCCTGAATATAACATATAACTGAGCCGTCTCCGACTATTCTTCCCATGCCAATAGGCTTTCCGTCAAAATAAGCCGTTATTATCTTCATGCTGTTTTTCAGCGCCCTCTCAGCCTGCTTCTCATTCAATTCAACCCAATCGACCTGCTTTCT
>CASFUI010000358.1 GCA_949297565.1 uncultured Eubacteriales bacterium | reverse complement strand
AGCTATGTAAAGACAAAGGATAACCTTGATTTAATACAGCTTAACTCCTTCGGCTGCGGACTTGATGCAGTAACAACAGATGCAGTAAATGATATTCTCACAAAAGCCGGAAAGATATATACCGTATTGAAAATAGACGAGGTTAATAACTTAGGTGCAGCTCGTATCCGCGTACGTTCACTTATTGCCGCTTTAAAGGTGCGTGACAAAAAGCATTATCATCGCAATATAGAAAGCGCGGCATTCGAGCGTGTTGAGTTCACGCCTGAGATGCGCAAAAACTATACAATCCTGTGCCCTCAGATGTCGCCTATACATTTTGATTTGCTTGGACCGGCGCTCTCATCATGCGGCTACAATTTTGAAGTTTTGGATAATGACAATAAATCTTCAGTTGACATGGGACTAAAGTATGTAAACAATGACGCATGCTATCCGTCTCTCATGGTTGTCGGACAGATTATGAATGCAGTTCTCTCAGGAAAATATGATTTGGATAAAACTGCAATTATAATCACACAGACAGGCGGAGGCTGCCGTGCCTCAAACTATATAGGCTTTATCCGCCGTGCGCTCACAAAGGCAGGACTTGCGCATATACCTGTAATCTCACTCAGCGCTCAGTGCTTAGAGATTAACTCAGGCTTTAAATATGACCTCAAAATGCTTAAAAAAGCTATGATGGCTGTTGTATACGGAGATGTATTCATGAACGTTGTATACCGTACTCGACCATATGAAAAGGTCCCTGGCTCGGTTAACGCTCTTCATGAAAAATGGAAAAAAGTACTTATCGAACAGCTCACAAAACCTCATGTTTCAATGCGTGAATTTGATAAAAACGTACGAGCAATAGTAAAAGATTTTGATGAGATTGAGCTTCTTGATATTAAAAAACCTAGAGTAGGTATTGTCGGCGAAATACTTGTAAAATTTCTTCCGTCTGCCAACAACTATCTTGTAGATTTACTTGAAAGCGAGGGAGCGGAGGCTGTTGTTCCGGATCTAATGGGATTTCTGCTGTACTGCGCCGAAAATGCAAACTTTAAGCGCGATTACCTCGGAGCTTCAAAGAAATCAGCATTCTTAAGCAACTCTGTAATTAAGCTCCTTGAGTGGTTCCGCAAGAGTTCTAAAAAGGCTTTAAAGGAAAGCAAGCGCTTTACACCGCCTTCAAGCATCAAGGAAACTGCTGCTCTGGCAAAAAATCTTGTATCACTCGGAAACCAGACCGGAGAGGGATGGCTTCTCACCGGAGAAATGATTGAGCTTATACACAACGGCGCAGGAAATATCGTCTGCTGTCAGCCTTTTGCCTGCCTTCCTAACCATATCGTAGGAAAGGGCGTTATAAAAGAGTTAAGAGAGGCATTTCCTGATGCCAATATTATTGCTGTAGACTATGACCCGGGTGCTTCAGAAGTAAATCAGCTCAACCGAATTAAACTTATGCTTGCAACTGCAAATAAAAATCTTGAAAAACAGGCATAATAGAGTTATAATACATTCATGAAAATAATGTTTTCAATTAATTTTTTATAACTGAGCTTTATTCAAGATTCATTAAATAAAAAAGGTTGGTGATTTGATGTTTATGTTATTTATAGGTCCAATTATTGGTGTTTCAGTAGCGATTATTGCAACTGTGGTAATCATATCATCTATCAGCGGTCTGCTGGACGGTGAATCTGATTTAGACAATTAGCCCCCCAAAACACCCTAAAAAGTGTTTTTATCATAATTTACACAAACTAAAGACAGGCGCTTCTTTCATAACTGAAAGAAGCGCCTGTCGCATTTATATATTTTCTATCTGCCAGTCTATCGGCTCTACCCCGTTCTCCTTGAGAAACTCGTTTGCCTTGCTGAAATGTCTGCATCCAAAGAAACCTCTGTATGCTGAAAGAGGACTCGGATGAGGTGCCGTCAATATAAGATGCCTGGGATTAGTCAGCATTGGTATTTTACTCTGTGCAGGCTTTCCCCAAAGCATATATACAATCGGTCTGTCCTGAGCGTTTACAGCCTGTATAACCGCATCAGTAAAATGCTCCCATCCTTTTCCCTGATGTGAATTTGCCTGATGAGCGCGGACAGTTAATACTGTATTCAATAAAAGCACACCCTGATCCGCCCATTTTTTGAGATAACCGTTATTAGGAATATAACATCCGCAGTCATCGTGAAGCTCCTTATATATATTCTGCAATGACGGAGGTATCTCAGGCTGTGAAGGCAGCACCGAAAAGCTTAGTCCATGAGCCTGATTGACATTGTGATAAGGATCCTGTCCCAGCAGGAGTACTTTTACTTTACTTAATGGAGTAAAATGAAACGCATTAAAAATATCATCAGCAGGCGGATAAATTACCGCTTTGCTGTACTCATCTCTCACAAATGTATATAACTCTCTGTAATAGTCCTTTTTAAACTCTCCGCTTATCGCGTCAAGCCAGTCATTTGTAATCATTGACATAGCGCTTTTCTCCCCCCTTTTACTTCATTCGCATAGGAATTTCCCTGTCTGAAAGATATTTCTTTAAATCCATAATATCCATTTCTTTATAATGAAACAGAGACGCCGCCAGAGCTGCATCAGCCTTTCCCTCGGTAAACGCATCATAAAAATGCTGCATCGTCCCTGCGCCTCCTGATGCGATAACCGGAATGGAAACATTTTCGGCAACCGCTCTCGTGAGTTCTATATCATATCCGGCCTTAGTTCCGTCGCAATCCATGCTTGTGAGAAGTATCTCTCCGGCACCAAGCTTTTCAGCCCTGATTGCCCACTCTACCGCATCTGTTTTCATATCCACACGACCGCCGTTTTTATAAATACTCCAACCGCTTCCGTCCTCTCTCCTCTTTGCATCGATTGCAACTACAACGCACTGGCTTCCGAATTTATCAGCCGCTTCGCTTATTAAAGCAGGATTCATTATCGCCGCGGAATTAACCGATATTTTATCGGCTCCCTCTCTCAAGAGAGCCTTAAAATCCTCAACTGAACGTATTCCTCCGCCTACGGTAAACGGAATAAACACCTTCTCTGCAACCTTTCTTACAAGCTCAACAGTAGTGTTTCTGCCGTCGCTCGAAGCTGTAATGTCAAGAAAAACAAGCTCGTCCGCGCCGGATTTATCATACATCGCCGCAACCTCAACAGGGTCGCCCGCATCTCTCAAATCAACAAAATTAGTCCCTTTTACCACTCTTCCGTTTTTACAGTCAAGGCACGGAATAATTCTTTTTGTAAACATAAATGTTTCTCTCCAATCCATAGTTGAACACAATATTTTAAAGCTGCGCAAAATTTTGTAATATTTTCAGCCCCACATCGCTGCTCTTTTCAGGATGAAACTGGCAGGCAAAAATATTTTCACTCTCGACAGAAGCATGTATATGTACCGAATACTCTGTCGAAGCCGCAACTATATTTTCATCTGACGCTTTAAGATAATACGAATGGACAAAGTAAACATATGCGTGATTATCTATTCCTTTAAACAGCTTTGCCTCAGGAGATATTTCCAATGAATTCCATCCCATATGAGGTATTTTTAACCCTTCCTTCGGCGGAATTCTAAGTATTTCTCCCTTAAGTATTCCAAGTCCCTCTGCTCCCGGAGTCTCATCACTTCTCTCAAATAAAAGCTGAAGCCCCAGACATATACCCAAAAACGGAGTTTTACTGTCAGCAACCTTCTTTATTGTGTCGACAAGATTAAATCTGTCCAGATTGTTCATTGCGTCTCCAAATGCCCCTACTCCCGGAAGAATCACCTTATCCGCCTCAAGTATCTCACTTGAATTTCTTGATACGATAACTTCCTGTCCGAGAAACTTCAATGCCTTTTCTACGCTCTTTAAATTCCCTGCGTCATAGTCAATAATTGCAATCATTATACTGCCTTTCCGTATGCCTCTATTTTTTTATAGTACTGCGTAAAATTATCATTTGACATAACGACGAGTGAAACAGCCTCCGCCTCAGATATTTTAAATGTATCCCTGAAGGCGTCTATAATCCTGCTTCTCGCCTCCGTCATCTGTGTTCCAACTCCAAGCTCATTTGCCTCGTTATAATATGTATCATAGCGCTCAAGACCTTCTACAAGTGCATTTATCGCCTCTGTTTTCATATTCATCTTCATATAATTCTCATAAGATTCATACTTGCTTGTTACACTGGTGACAAGACATGCCTGCCTGTAAAGCGTCTCGTCATTTTTATTGAGCTTCATTCCCGACAGAGCTTCATACACTTTGTCATAATTTCCGTTTTCCAAATTAATTCTTGCCTGAGCAACTGCATTTGAGTAATGAATTGTACTGCTAAGCATACAAATTAAAACCACAACTCCAGCCACAAACATTACAAAAAGCACAACGCTCTTCGGTCTTATTTTGAGTATATCTCCCGGCTTTGGCTCAGGCTTAGGTTTCTTAACCTTCTTCTGCTTCTGTGCCTTTGCGCTCTGCTTTTGTGCCTTTTCTTTCTGTTTCTGTGCCGCTTTTGAAGCCTTTTCCTTCTGTGCATTTTCCTTTTTAACTAACGAAGCAGCCTGTTTTTCTTCTCTCTTTTTCTGGCGCTCTAACGTGTCCTGTTCTTCCGCCTCTTCCTCAAGCCTTTCCTCTTCCGCATTCTTCTTCTTAAACTGCGCAAAACGATACTTAAGCTTGGCTATAAAACCTTTCTTAGGAGCAATATTCTCATCAAGCATCTCTTTGTCGCCGTACATTTCTCTCAAAAGCTGTTCGTTTTCATCAACAGGTCTGTCGTCAGAGTCATCCGTATCAACTGTTTCCAAACGCCTGTCTGTGTCGCCTGACCTTTCTGAAGCAGCGCCATGACCTT
>CASFUI010000357.1 GCA_949297565.1 uncultured Eubacteriales bacterium | reverse complement strand
TTGGAATCTTGACTCCCGCCTCAAGATAACGGTGATTTACCGATTTTATCTCAACTGTTATACTCCTGCTGCCCTCGCTTTGCTCGCATCTTCCAAATCCCGTCATGCTCTTAATCATTTTTATCCTCATTTCTATGCTGTTTTTCAGCATGTCCACTGCTTTTTGCATAATATTATATCAATTAAAGAATAAAAGTACAAGACACAAGATTTGATTTGTGTTAGAATTGTCTATACGCGTTAAATATTCTTTACAAAACGGAGGTTTAGTTTAAAACGCTCCGAAATGGAGGTTACTATGGCTTTAGACGGTATTGTCATTTCAAATATAAAACACGAGTTAAACAAAACTATAGCAGGCGGACGGCTTTATAAAATCGCCCAGCCCGAAAGCGACGAGCTTCTTCTTACCATAAAGACTCAAAACGGTCAGTACAGGCTGATAATCTCGGCTAACGCAAGTCTGCCGCTTATCTATCTCACGCAGGAAAATAAGCCAAGCCCTATGACCGCGCCTAATTTCTGCATGCTTTTGCGAAAACATCTGAACAACGGGCGCATCGTCCAGATATCACAGCCCGGACTTGAGAGAATTTTGGACATAGAAGTTGAGCATTTAAATGAAATGGGCGATTTGTGCCGCAAGCATATTATCGCTGAATTTATGGGAAAGCACAGCAATATTATTTTCTGCGACAATGACACAATTCTTGACAGTATAAAGCATGTATCGTCACAGATGAGCTCAGTGCGCGAGGTACTCCCGGGAAGAAAATATTTTATCCCTCAGACTGTCGAGAAGTGCAGTCCTGTCTCGACATCATACGATGAATTTAAGAGCTGTGTGCTTTCTCGTCCGATGAGTATAAGCAAGGCTCTCTACTCGTCATACACCGGAATAAGCCCTGTGGCGGCTGAGGAAATATGCTTTGAGGCCTCTGTAAGTTCAGACAAGCCCGCAAACTGTCTTGAGGAAAACGAAAGCCTTCACCTTTATAACATCTTCGACAACATAATGGATAATATAAAAAATGATATATATTTACCAAACATCGCTTATATTGGAGATGAGCCTAAGGAATTTTCTTCAATTCCTCTTGAAATGTTTGACAAGCGCACACAGTTTAACTCTATAAGCGAGCTTTTAAAAGAATTTTACTCAAAGCGTGACGCACTAACAAGAATGCGCCAAAAGTCTGCCGATTTGAGAAAAATCGTTTCAACCGCACTTGAGCGCTCCTGCAAAAAGGCGGATATTCAGGAAAAACAGCTTAAGGACACCGAAAAGCGCGAGCAGTACCGTGTATACGGAGAGCTCATTAACGCCTACGGCTATAATATTCCAGAGGGAAGCCGTTCATTTAAGGCACTAAATTACTATACAAACGAGGAAATAACTATACCTCTCGATGAAAACCTTTCTCCTAAGGAAAACGCTGTGCGTTATTTCAACAGATACAATAAGCTCAAGCGCACCTTCGAGGCAGAGAGCGTACAGATTAAAGAGACTATGGCTGAGATTGCGCACTTAGAGTCAATCGCTGCCTCTCTTGATATTGCCGTATCAGAGGACGACCTCGCTCAGATAAAAGAAGAATTGATTGAAGCCGGCTATATACACCGTCACCAGCAGCCGTCAAAAAAGGCAAAAACCACAAACAGGCCTTTGCACTATATATCATCTGACGGCTTTGATATTTATGTGGGGAAAAACAATTTTCAGAACGATGAGCTTACATTTAAGTTTGCAAACGGAAACGACTGGTGGTTTCACGCTAAAAACATGGCGGGCTCACATGTAATACTCCGAACCGAGGGCAGAGAAATTCCTGACCGCACCTTTGAGGAGGCTGCCGCTTTAGCCGCGCACTACTCTAAAGGTCATGATCAGGACAAGGTTGAAGTCGATTATGTTTTAAAAAAAGAAGTCAAGAAACCTGCAGCCGCAAAACCCGGATTTGTTGTCTAC
>CASFUI010000356.1 GCA_949297565.1 uncultured Eubacteriales bacterium | reverse complement strand
TAAAATAAATCAAATCATATTCACGCTTTAGAACTCTAAGTGTATCCGAAGTATAAGTTCTTCCCGGGCGACGGATTTCCATTTCAGATAATTCCAAAAAAGGAAATCCCGCGATTGTCATAGATATAATATTGCACCGGTCCTTTGCATCCGCAAGCTGGCTCACATCTTTATAGGAGGACGGATTACCGCTTGGCATTACGAGTATTTTATCCAGCTTAAATTGTTCGTGTGCAGCAACGGCAATCTTTAAATGACCTATATGCATTGGGTCAAAGGTCCCGCCCATTACGCCTATAACATTTGATTTCATATTTTATTTCACCTTTTTGTCAGGAGGAAGCTCAATCCTTTTTTTATTTTTTGATTCCTTATATAAAACGATCTTTTTTCCGATTACCTGAACAACCTGTGAATGAGTGCGCTCTGAAATAATCTGAGCGATTTCATTAGGATTATCGGCACAGTTTTGAAGAACATTAATCTTTATAAGCTCCCTTGCCTCCAGAGCCTCAGCAATAGCCTTAGTGTTTTCAGGGGTAAGACTGGATTTTCCGAGCTGGAAAATCGGGTCAATCGTCATAGCAAGACCTTTTAAATAAGAACGCTGTTTACTTGTCATAGTACTCTCCATTCATATTATTTGTATATACACTTATAAATATTAATCGTAATAGTCAAATTCCAGATATTCACCGACACGTACAGTGTCTCCCTCTTCTACACCCAAATCCTTAAGCTGTTTTAATATCCCTGTCTGGCGAAGGAACTTCTGGAAAAAATTAAATCCCTTCTCAGATTCCAGATTAGTATATCCGAGCATTCTGTCAACCCTCGGACCATATACAAGAAATACGCCTGACGAGTCTTTTTCAACATAAAACGCTTCATTTGGATTGTCAAACAGTGTGTCAGTATCAAGCTCTTTTTCAAATATAACAGGCTCATCGTCCATTCCGTCCAAAATCTCACGTACATAGTACAAAAGTTCTTTGAGACCTTTGCCTGTCACAGCCGAAATCGGAAATACTCTGATATTCTGCGGCTCAAATTCTTTGCGTATTATATCCACAGGATTTTCATGTGAAGCGTCAGTATAAATAGCATCTATTTTATTAGCAGCGATAACCTGAGGACGTTTTAAAAGTTCAGGATTATATGCCTCAAGCTCAGCGTTTATCGCCTTTATATCAGCTACAGGGTCACGCCCCTCTGTCGACGCCGCATCCACCATGTGAATAATAACCTTTGTTCTCTCAATATGGCGCAAAAATTCATGCCCCAGACCGACTCCTTCAGACGCGCCCTCTATAAGTCCGGGAATATCTGCAATCACAAAACCTCTTCCTCCGTCCAGGTCTACAACGCCAAGATTCGGATTAAGTGTTGTAAAATGATAATTTGCAATCTTTGGTCTGGCATTTGTCACTCTTGACAGCAGAGTCGATTTACCGACATTAGGAAAACCGACAAGCCCTACATCAGCTATAACCTTAAGCTCAAGGCGCACCCAGAGTTCCTGGGCGTCCTGTCCCGGCTGGGCATATTGCGGAGCCTGCATAGTTGAAGTTGCATAATTCATATTTCCCTTTCCGCCTCGGCCGCCCTTTAAAATAACCTCACGGAGATTATTGTTCGACATATCAGCAATTACTTTTCGGCTCTCATCATCATAAATGACAGTTCCCTCGGGTACCTTGATAATTAAATCTTCTCCGTCCTTCCCGGTACATCTGCGTTTTCCGCCCTCCTGTCCGCTTTGTGCAACATATTTGCTGTTGTGGCGGAAATCTCCCAGTGTGTTAAGTCCTTTGTCAACCTCAAATATAATGTCGCCGCCCTTTCCACCGTTTCCGCCGTCCGGACCGCCGTCCGGAACATACAGCTCGCGCCTGAAGCTGACATGACCGTCTCCGCCTTTTCCTGATTTTATAAAAATTCTAGCTCTGTCTGCAAACATAAAATCCTCCACCTGTATAAAAAAGTGTGCGCTGAGTGCACACTTTAATTTCCTATAGGGCAAAAAAGCTCCAAATCCGAAGACTTGGAGCTTAAGTAAACCAAAATTATTCGTTAGAAGCAACAGGATAAACAGAAACCTGCTTCTTATCTCTGCCCTTTCTTTCGAACTTAACAGTTCCGTCAACAAGTGCGAATAATGTATCATCGCCGCCGCGGCCAACATTGACACCCGGAAGAATCTTTGTTCCGCGCTGTCTGTAAAGAATATTGCCAGCGAGAACGAACTGTCCGTCAGCTCTCTTTGCGCCTAATCTCTTAGACTCTGAATCTCTGCCGTTCTTTGTAGAACCAACACCCTTTTTATGAGCGAAAAACTGAAGGTTCAAATTCAACATATTAGTTACACCTCCTCGATTGATATAGATAAATATTCGGGATTGCCTGACGCAATCTGGGATAATCCCAGCTCAAGCGCATTGAGTAACACCCGAACTTCACTTGAAATCTCTGAATTATGAGGCTTAAGCATAAAATAAATAACTGCATTATCCTCATCTGCCTGTGTTTCAAACTCAGCATCGGTAAACATATCGACAGCATTAATTGTATTAATCACAAGCACTGAAATAGCCGAACACACAATGTCGCTTCCCGCTTCGGAGTAACCGGCATGTCCTTCGGTTTTAAATCCAAGAATCTCACCGCTGCGGCGAGCCTTGTAAATAACAGCATGTGTCATATAAGCCATGCCTTTCTAAATAAACATTACAAGCCGTTGATTAAGCGTTAATCTTTTCAATCTTAACCTTGGTGAAAAGCTGTCTATGACCGTTCTTCTTGTGATAGCCAGTCTTTCTCTTGTACTTGTAAACGATAACCTTTCTGTCTTTTCCTTCTTCAACAACGCTTGCTGTAACAGAAGCACCAGCTACTGTTGGGTCGCCAACCTTAGCTTCTCCGTCATTTACGAAAAGAACCTGGTCAAATGTAACAGTGTCACCAGCATTCACGCCAAGCTTTTCAACCTTGATTACGTCGCCTTCAGAAACTGTGTACTGTTTACCACCTGTTGCTATAATTGCGTACATATGG
>CASFUI010000355.1 GCA_949297565.1 uncultured Eubacteriales bacterium | reverse complement strand
TTTATGGTTTTTTTATATAGCGGCAGCATGTATTTTTATGATGTGGTATTCAAGCGACAAAGAATTTATACAGTTCGCTTTATCTCTTATAGTCGGAATGTCGGCTGCACTGACAATATGTATGGTATATCCAAACGGAATAACTTTAAGACCTAAGCATATACCTGACAATCTGTGCGGAAAGCTGGTCAGTATGCTCTACACCACAGATACATCAACAAATGTTTTTCCGAGTATACATGTATACAATTCTCTTGCCGTACACATCGCTCTCAATCGCTGCAGCGCATTAAAAAATCACAGAATAATTCGACTGCTCTCTCTTGTGCTGTGTATTCTGATATGTATGTCAACAGTATTTTTAAAACAGCACTCCATAACTGACGTTGCAGGCGGAATAATCCTCATGGCTGTTTTATATGTATTAATTTATATTCCTAATTACGAAAAACTTTTAAAACGCCGCAAAAAAAATATTTCAATATAAATATAGACAAATGTCATACCGTAAAATAATCCCCCTGTTATTATGAAACCGGAAGCCTGATTATAAATCAAACTTCCGGAACAAATAAACAAACAGGGGGAATTATTATTTTCGCCTGTAACATTAATCACTCATCATAAATACTTACTATCTCTCCGTCAAGGATTCTGTTCATATTTTTTACGGCGCAGAAATTTCCGCACATCGAACATGTATCCTCCTTTTCAGGTTTAGCAGAAGCTCTGTATCTTCTTGCCTTTTCAGGGTCAATAGCCAAATCAAACATTGCTTCCCAGTCAAGCTTCTTTCTCGCGAGACTCATCTGATAATCCCACTCGTCGGCACCGGCAACACCTTTTGCAATATCCGCAGCATGCGCGGCAATTCTTGATGCTATAATGCCCTCCTTTACATCCTCCAAATCAGGAAGTCTCAAATGTTCCGCAGGAGTGACATAGCACAAAAATGAAGCTCCGTATGTTGCAGCGATTGCGCCTCCTATTGCAGCAGTAATATGGTCATATCCCGGAGCGACATCAGTTACAAGAGGACCTAACACATAGAATGGAGCTCCCTTGCAGATTGTCTTTTGAATCTCCATATTCGCCTGTATCTGGTTTAGAGGCATATGCCCCGGTCCCTCAACCATAACCTGAACGTCCTTCTCCCATGCTCTCTTGGTCAGCTCTCCGAGCGTAACAAGCTCCTCAATCTGTGAAATATCAGAGGCATCAGCAATACATCCCGGTCTGCACGCATCACCAAGACTCATTGTTACATCGTATTCCCTGCATATATCAAGAATCCAGTCATAATTCTCATAAAAAGGATTTTCTTTTCCTGTCATCTCCATCCATGCAAATATAATAGAGCCGCCTCTCGACACTATATTGGTAAGTCGCTTTGCGTCCTTAAAACGCTTTGCGGTAGCTTTATTGATTCCGCAGTGAATTGTCATGAAATCAACGCCGTCCTTAGCATGCATCTCTACAATATCAAGCCATTCCTGAGTTGTTATATCCTTCAACGCCTTGTGATAATGAACAACAGCATCGTATATCGGCACTGTTCCTATAATTGCCGGACACTCGGCTGTCAGCTTTCTTCGGAACTTCTGTGTATCTCCGAAAGAGCTTAAATCCATAATCGCCTCTGCACCCATGGCAACGGCATTGTTGACCTTTTCAAGCTCCATGTTTAAATCCACACAGTCTCTTGACGTCCCTAAGTTTACATTAATCTTCGTGCGCAGCTTATCTCCTATTCCATTCGGAACAAGACATCTGTGTTTCTTATTCGCAGGAATTATAACCTGCCCCTTTGCCATAAGCGACATAAGCTCGGAGACATCAATATTTTCCTTCTGTGCAACAGCTCTCATCTGATCCGTCACAATACCCCTGCGCGCCGCGTCCATCTGTGTAGTATAATCCATTTTCCGTACTCTCCTTTTAGTGATTTTAGAATATTCACCCGAATACGGAAACACAAAAATACAAGCTTTCTTCCTACGACGGCATTATCCGTATCAGGTTGCGGGTCGGAATTTCTTCCCTCTCAGCTGCCCGCGGCATACGCTGCGGGACTTAAGCTCCCCGGAAATATATGTTTTTTAACCTTTTATCAGATTATCAATTATTTAATTTTCAGTTAAAGATGTATGTCACAGACAACTTTATATATTCTTGAAAACATCTGTCTCTGCTTTGAGTCCTTCAACGATAGCTTTGCTGTCTACCATTTCTTTATCTATACTGTTCATAAGCTCTACCAGCTCTGATGTGCTCACTGCGGAAGATGTAACCGCATTTGCGCTCTGCTCAACCCCCATAGAAATGCCCTCGATAGACTCAACGGTATTCTTCATAAGGTCCTTGAGTGTTTCTGTTTTCTCGGTAAATCTCTCCATTGTCTCGCTGATATAGCTTGCGTCCTCATTATACTGCTTACCAACCTTAACATATCCTTCGTAATCCGGAAGCACTGTCTCCTCGATAAATTCAATAATCTGGTTGGAGTTATCTATAAGCTGTCTTACCGCCTTTGTCACATGCTCATTAATTGCCTGAATGTTATTAGCGGTATCCCTGCTCGAATCTGCAAGCTCCCTGATCTCATCTGCGACAACCGCAAAGCCCTTTCCTGCCTCACCGGCTCTCGCCGCTTCTATAGATGCGTTGAGCGCAAGAAGATTTGTCTGGCTTGAAATGTTAAGTATCTCACCGGTAAGCTCATTTACACGGTCAACACTCTTGCTCTCCTCTATCGCCTTCTTAAGCGTGCCTACAATTCCGGTAACCATTTCATCGGTAGAGCGCTTATTTTCGTCTGCTGATTTTGCAAGCTCATCAGCACGCCCCCTCATCTCAATAGAATATTTATTAATCTGTTCTGTCTTATCAGCTATATCGACAACATTCTGTCCTACATGCTCCGTGTTGTCGTTTACAGTCTGAATTGTAGCTGCAATTTCCTGCATTGTAGCTGAAAGCTCTTCCATGGCTGAAGATACATCCTGGGCGCTGTCATTGGAAGACGTAACATGGGCGCTGACAGAGCCAACCATCTCCTCAAGCTTTGATGAGCCTGAGACTATCTTACCTATTGTGCGCTGCAAAATTTCAAGGAACTGATTAATCCCCTCTGCAAGCTGACCAATCTCATCCTTTGATTTCACAGACATTCTCATTGTCAAATCACCATTTCCCTCGTCAATGAGAGAACTGATTTTCTTAAGCGTATTATTAGTTCTGATAAGCGGTCTTGCAACCTTAAAATTGCTTATGTAAATTGAAATGATTAGAGCAGCTATGCCCAAAACAAGACAGACTGCACCTGTAGTCTTTGCAAAAATAGCAGATGAATTCATACTGATAATAGCCTCATCAGATAAATTTATCTCAGTCATTGTCATATTGTCGAGCGCGCTCTCAAGGTTTTCACACACTTCCACCAAGGTGTTATTGGCAAGAATAGACGCTCTCTCACTCTGCTCAGTCTCAACATACTTTTCAAGCACCGTAAATTGTGATAAGAACTGTGTATAATACGATTTAAATGAATCAAAGGCACTGGTCTCCTGTTCGTTCATTGCCGCCTCATGCTGCGACATATAACCGTCAATCTCGGATTTAATTTTCTCAATTTCATCCTTAACCGCTTCCCTTGCAGTCTCCCCATCAGCTACAATGTAGCTGTATGCACTTCTTGTAAGCTTCTGTGTTGTGGCAGACAGCTTTCCTACATTTTGAATATTTACGAGATATTCATTAGCAATAACATTTCCCCTTTTGCTGATACTGTCAGAATTAATCATACTCAAAATGCTTGTTACAATCGAAATAACTGCCAGCAGAAACACCGGAAGCAAAATTTTGTTTTTTACCGATTTCATAAATTCAACCCTTCCTTCACTGTTATAAGTAATCAACCTATATAAATACACCTAAATCGGAACATCAACCTCCCATTATGACACAGCTTTAGCCTTATTCAGTCAATAGTATATAACAAATTTTTTTATAAAACAACAAAAAAACATGCTGAAAAAATTTTTTTCACAGATTATTTTCAGCATGTTTATTAATATTTTATTAAAGATGAAGCACACGCTCCTTAATCTCCTGAGTACGTCCCTGATTCCAGAACTGCGTTCCTATATAACCGCATGTTCTTCTTGCTACATTCATTTTATCCTGGTCACGGTTTTTACAGTTAGGACACTCCCATATCAGCTTGCCGTCGTCATCGGTAATAATCTGAATTTGTCCGTTATATCCGCATACCTGACAGTAATCGCTCTTTGTATTAAGTTCTGCGTACATAATATTATCATATATATACTGCATCACAGAAAGCACCGCCGGAATATTATTAATCATATCCGGCACCTCAACATAGCTGATAGCTCCTCCCGGTGAAAGCTCCTGGAACTGACTTTCAAATTTGAGCTTGTCGAACGCGCTTATATTTTCGGTTACATGGACGTGATAACTGTTGGTAATATAATTTTTATCTGTAACCCCCGGAATTTTGCCGAATCTTTTCTGAAGACATTTTGCGAACTTATATGTCGTTGACTCAAGCGGAGTTCCGTATAGACTAAAATCAATATTTG
>CASFUI010000354.1 GCA_949297565.1 uncultured Eubacteriales bacterium | reverse complement strand
TGATAATTTATATCATATTGACGAATTTTTTAGAGCATGTAAAGAATTAAACAAAAAAGTTTATTTTTATGACGATACTACAAGAAATATTTATAGTTTAATTGAAAAATTAGGTATTTCTCATTTTCCTCAAAAAAATATTATTGAAGTTATGAACGCGCTGATTATCATAAAGATGTCGGCGTCCGCTGTTACCTTTTCTTATTATATTTCGAGACATTTCCGTACCAAAAAGTGTACAGTTGCACTTTTCGGCATGTTCTATGCTCTGTCCGGCTATGTTGCTGCATACAGCTGGAATATAATGTGGCTTGACTGTATTTTGCTGCTTCCGCTGATAATGTTCGGACTTGAGCTTCTTGTAAATGAAAATAAATGCTTTCTGTACTGCATAAGCTTGGGTCTTTGTATATTTACAAACTATTATATTTCAATCATGGTCTGCATAAGCGTTATTCTTTATTTTGCCGTGCTCATTATCTCATACAGCGGCAAAAAAAGTCCCGTGATTTACCTGAAAAAAATACTCAGGTGGTGTATTTATTCCCTGCTGGCAGGAGGTCTCGCCGCATGCCTGCTTCTGCCTGAGCTCTACACATTTTCACTCTCGGCGTCGTCATCGGTATCATTTCCAAAAACGCTGACCTCATATTTTTCAGTAATGGAGGTGCTGGTGCGTCAGCTTATGAATGTTCCAGTACACCTGGGACTTGAGCACTACCCTAACATATACTGCGGAGTAGCTGTATTTCTGCTTATTCCGCTGTATATTATGAACAAAAAGATAAAGCCTGCTGAAAAAATCGGGAAATGTGTAATTCTCCTCATTTTTATCACCGCCTTCAACTTAAATATACCTAATTTTATATGGCACGGCTTTCACTATCCCAACAGCCTTCCATGCCGTCAGTCGTTTATCTATATATTTTTCCTGATTGCAATGAGCTACGAGGCCTTCCACTATGTGCGCCAGATTTCAGGACGGCAGTTAGCCGGAGCAGTATGGATTGCTCTCGGTTTTCTTTTTATAGCGGAGCAGATGTTTGCAGACAACGAAAATTATGACTTCAAAATATTTTATATGAGCGGTTTATTTATATTGCTGTATGCGCTTCTTCTGTACATCCACAGAAACCGCAAATTTAAGATTCCTGTCGTCTTTTTCCTTGCATTTGCGGCGGCTGTTGCCGAATGTACTCTGAATATGGAAACAACCGGTATCGGAACCACGAGCAGGACATCTTATCTGCTCGACTATAACGCGGTTAAAACCGTGACTGAAACTGTCGCGGATAACGACCAGGATTTCTACCGCATGGACAAGATAACGGGCGCACGCACCAAAAATGACGGCGCATGGCACAACTACCGGACAATTTCAACATTTTCATCTACATGCAGCGCCGGAATGTCCAAGCTGTACGATTTGCTTGGAATTGTCAATTCTACAAACGCTTACGGCTATGACGGCTCAACCATGGTAACGAACTCGCTTTTTTCAGTTAAATATCTGATAAGCAATAAACTTCTGACTACGGATTCACTGCGCACATATTACACCGGATATGACGGTGAGTTTATTTACAAAAACGAATATACGCTTCCTGTGGGATATGTAACGCAGGGAGATTTATCAGAAAAATGGGAGCCCAATTCAATTTACAACGGAATTGAAAACCAAAACACACTTATTCAGGCTATGACAGGAGTCAGCGACGTATTCACACACGTATACACCTATCCGTCACAGACTGAAGTCACATTTTCTCCGGAACAAAACGGACATATGTATCTGGTCATTCAAAAGGACGGAATTGACAACGTAGGAGTTACAATTAACGGTGTGTCTGCGAGCTACTCAGGTCTGAAAAACGGAAACCGCACCATTGACATAGGCTATGTCACAACCGACGACGAGATTATTGTCGGAGCCGAATCATCTATGAATCTTCATGTATATACATTAGATGAGAATAAATTTAAACAGTGCTATGAAATTCTGAGCAGAAACAGCTTTCAGACAGAAAGTTTCAGCGACACAAGCTTTAAGGGAACAGTGAACGCCTCACAGGACGGAACATTTCTCTTTTCTATACCGTATGATAAAGGCTGGTCTGTATACATTGACGGCAAGAAGACAGATACCTACGCGGTACAAAACGCGCTTCTCGCAGTTGACATTACGGAGGGCAGCCACACCGTAAGTCTTAAATTTGTGCCTGTTAATTTTATTAAGGGTTGCATAATTACGTTTATATGCATTATTATATTAGTTGGCATTGCCGTATTTAAGCGGATGTGCCGCAAAGAAAAAATCAGTCTTGCCGCTTTGCCGCAGTTTGTTCAGGATTTGTTAAATGAAAAGGACGAGGTAATAAACGACTCTTCAAAGCTTTCTGCACAGCCTGAAACAACGCATGGCAATGAGTCATCGGACTATTTTGACAGGCTTAACCTGCTCGATGATTTCGATAATCTTGAGCTTTCAGATGAAAATAATGACACGGAGGAACAATAATATGAAACTTTGGGGCGGACGCTTCACAAAAGAAACAGACAAGCTGGTAAATAATTTTAACGCTTCTATTTCTTTTGACCAGAAATTTTACAGACAGGACATTCAGGGCAGTCTTGCCCACGCAAAAATGCTTGGAAAGACGGGAATTATCTCTGAGGATGAAAGCCTCAGAATCCAGGACGGACTTAAATCCATTCTCTCTGATATTGAAGACGGCAAGCTTTCGATAACCGACGAATACGAGGATATACACACATTTGTGGAGGCAACCTTAATAGAGCGTATCGGCGACGCCGGAAAGAAGCTTCACACAGGACGAAGCCGCAATGATCAGGTTGCTCTCGACATGCGTCTGTACACCCGTGACGAAATTAAAAATATTGATGATGAAGTTAAATCTTTAATGGAGGTTATTTTAAGAATAATAAAAGAAAACATAAATACTTATATGCCCGGCTTTACTCATTTACAGAAAGCTCAGCCTGTTACTGTCGCTCACCACTTCGGAGCATATTTTGAAATGTTTAAAAGAGACAGAAGCCGTCTTGCGGATATTTACAGGAGAATGAACTACTGTCCCCTCGGAGCCGGAGCCCTCGCCGGAACCACATATCCTCTTGACCGTGAAATGACAGCTGAACTTCTCGGCTTCTACGGCCCTACGCTGAACAGCATGGATTCCGTTTCGGACAGAGATTATCTGATTGAATTTTTAAGCGCACTCTCAACGATTATGATGCACTTAAGCCGTTTTTCCGAGGAAATCTGCATATGGAATTCAAACGAATATAAATTTATTGAGCTTGACGATGCCTACAGCACCGGCTCAAGCATTATGCCGCAGAAGAAAAATCCCGATATTGCAGAG
>CASFUI010000353.1 GCA_949297565.1 uncultured Eubacteriales bacterium | reverse complement strand
GTTTTACAGAAAATTTACAAAATTTGTGAAAAATTTATAAATGTTATTCGTGTATATTATACAAAAACACCATACTTGATTATAATTTATCGGGCTTTTGTTAAAATACAATAAGAATAATTTACAAAGCAAAACTATATTTTTAATAAAATATATTAAAAATGCCAAAAAATTATTGACAGTTCTTTAAAAATATATTAAAATATTAATACAATATTACAAGTAATTACTTCTTGTATCCTTTTTTGGGGGTGAACATATTATGAAATTTAAAAAGATAATAAGCGTATTAATTTGTATTGTTTTATTACTGTCTTCAGTAAGTACTGCTTTTGCCGAAATCTCTACAATAAAAGGTGACGTTGATGGAAACGGTGTAATTGAGATTACCGACGCGACGCTGGTGCAAAAGTGTGTTGCAGAAATTCTTAATCTGTCAGAAGAAGAACTAACTGCGGCTGATATGGACGAAAGCGGCATCGTTGACATAAATGACGTAACGCAAATACAATTAATCGCAGCCGGATTAATTGCCCCCGAAGAAAAGTTTGTTTTTCATGATGAATACATAAACAGCGTTCTCAATCTTATGAATGAGGAGAGAGCTGCGGCAGGGGTTGCTCCTATAAGTTTGGATGATGGGTTAAACGCAATAGCTAAAATCAGAGCGGAAGAGATAACAGAAGTGTTTGAGCACACAAGACCAAACGGAGAACCTTTTTATCAGATTGGATTGGAAACTATTAAAAACATTCAAATATATACTTTAGGAGAAAATATTGCTATGGGATACTACACCCCGCAGGCAGTTATGACCGGATGGATGAACTCACAAGGTCACAGAGAAAATATATTGAATAAAGAATTTAACTATGTTGGCATTTCCTGCGTTGAGTATAATGACAGTTTGTATTGGGTTCAATACTTCGTAGGAGGTCAAAAATATTAAGGATTTTTAATATAATTTCAGTATATTTTCAGCATATAAGCATATAAGGATGTAGTCAATGCATCCTTATATTTATGCGGCAAATCAGAAGCAAATAATTATAGATGTTTTATTTTCTGTAAATAATTTTTACGAATACTGCACATAATATTTACGTTAAATTTATCTTTTGCTTCCAAATACTGTATTAGTAAAGAAAAATATAAATTACTCACAAAATCCATACAAAACCTTTACAAGTTAAATCTATTTTTGTAGTATTATAACAATTTTAAAAAAATCAGAAAAAAATGAAAAAAAGGTGTTGACAAAAGGGAAGAAATGCTATATAATAGCACTTGCGCTGCTGAGGTGAGCGGCTCACAAGAGTGAGAAAAGCAAACATCGGAAAGGCGCATAGGATCTTGAAAATTAAACAACGAATACAGAAAGAAACCCGTAATGACTTTGAGAAAAACTCAAAGAATTACAGTGAGATGTACACTCAAAATACATCAGGAAATTCACGGATACGTCAGGTATTCGGAATGAGCGATTAAGCTCTGAAATTGATTTGAACGCGCAAGCGTTGAGATACAAATTTTAGAGAGTTTGATCCTGGCTCAGGACGAACGCTGGCGGCGTGCCTAACACATGCAAGTCGAACGGAACTTATTCGAAAGATTTCTTCGGAATGACATTGACTAAGTTTAGTGGCGGACGGGTGAGTAACGCGTGAGTAACCTGCCTCTCAGAGGGGGATAACATTCTGAAAAGGATGCTAATACCGCATAATATATACTTATCGCATGGTAAGAATATCAAAGATTATATCGCTGAGAGATGGACTCGCGTCCGATTAGCTTGTTGGCGGGGTAACGGCCCACCAAGGCGACGATCGGTAGCCGGACTGAGAGGTTGAACGGCCACATTGGGACTGAGACACGGCCCAGACTCCTACGGGAGGCAGCAGTGGGGAATATTGCACAATGG
>CASFUI010000352.1 GCA_949297565.1 uncultured Eubacteriales bacterium | reverse complement strand
CCCTCGCAACAGACGTCACGTTTTTTCCGTCTATCTGAGCCGGCACGGAAAACGATGACTGCTCCCTTGCGCCGTCGGTAAGTCCGGTAATTTCAAGAGTTCCATCGTCCTTTTCAGTATATGTGAACATCTGTGAGCTCTGCTTTTTGCCGCAGCCTGCTGCCGCGGCAAAGATCAGAAGAACGGCGAATACTGCCAAATATTTAATTGTTATCTGCCTGACCCGCCGCATTGCGTTCCTCCGTTTTATTCTGTTTAGACCAAAGATAGCAGTACGCCTGGCTTCTTGCCGCAAACGGCTGATTTTTAAGAAGCTCTCTTACCTCCTGCCTTGTATACCAGTCAGCCTGTATTTCCTCAAGCGCGGAACTGCTTGGAGCAAACTGTCCCTTCGCCTTTCCTATTACAACCGCGTTTGTCTCATTTGAAAATCCTATGGCGCTGTAGCTGTCAAGCAGCTTATCCTCAACGCTCACCAGCTCCAGCCCCGTCTCCTCGCGAAGCTCTCTTGCAGCCGCCATTTCAGGCGTCTCTCCCTCATCGATAAGCCCGGCAGGAAAATTATATACATAATTGTCAACTGCCATTCTGAATTCTCTGTTTAAAAGAATATGCTCATCATTCTCGTCGGTCATTATTATTACAACACCGTCTGTCTTGGGATTTCGTATTTCTTCCTCACTTTTAATATCACCGTTGCGGCTTATCATCTCATAAACCTTTTTTTGGTTGTCCTTAGTCGTATATGTGAGATTATATCTGTTGATAAACGCCCCCTCGTGCACCTTTTCTATTCCGTTAAACTCCAATCTGAAAACCATCCTTTACTTATGCATTTCAAATGAATCCAAATCATAATTTTTAAGATTCTCCCGGACTCCTCTGCCATCAGCCTCGCCTATAAGCATATCGCGGTCCTTTTTAAACATATTCTCAGGCTTGTGACGGCTCGGACCTCCGACACAGCCTCCCTCACACATCATTCCTTCGATAAAATCGGCATCAAGTCTGCCTGCCTTCAACAGAAGCAGAGCTCTCTTGCACTCGTCAGCCCCCGCACATTTTTCAACCTTAAATCCCGATGTATCCACACCTGATTCTTCCATACTTTTAAGCACCGCTGCAGTAACTCCTCCGCCGTTGCCAAAACGCTTCCCGAATACACTCGCCTGCTGTGTGCTGTTTTGTTCAGGCTCAAACTTCACATCCTTCGCGCGCATCATAGCCCTGAACTCACCTATTGTCAGCGCATAATCCGCATTGCCTTCAAGCGACTTATCAGCGACCTCATCCTTTTTGGCAATGCAAGGTCCGACAAATACAGTTACAGCATCCGGATACTTTGCTTTAATGAGACGCGAAACTCCGCACATAGGCGAAACAGTTGTAGATATGCAGTCGGCAACCTCCGGATATATTTTTCTAATCATATTTACAAATGCCGGACAGCATGAAGTCGTTTTTTTCTTTCCCTCTTTGTATGCCTCAACCCATTCGTCAGCCTCAGAGGCGGCAGTCAGGTCTCCGCCGAGCCCTACCTCATACATATCAGCAAAGCCCATTTTCTTGCAGGCTGTGCGGATGCTTGACATTGTAATATCGTTTCCAAACTGTCCCTCAAGCGCCGGCGCAAACATTGCCACCACGCGTTTCCCCGAAACTATAGCCTTTATGACATCTACTATTGAAGTCTTTGAGCCTATCGCTCCGAAAGGGCATCTATGTATACATTTTCCGCAGCGGATACACTTGCTGTCATCAATAACGCATATGCCTGTTTCGTCCATTGTAATCGCTCCGACCGGACAGGCCTTCTTGCAAGGTCTTATTAAATCCGCAATCGCATTATACGGGCAGTTCTTTGCGCACATTCCGCATTCCTTGCACTTGTCAGGATCTATATACGCCCTGTCCCTCCCCATTGAGATTGCTCCGAACTTACACGACTGCTGACAGGCTCTTGCCATACACTTACGACAGTTATCAGTTACAATATAATGAGACAGAGGACAATCCGCGCATGCCGAATCTATTACCTGGATGATATTATCCGACTCGTTCTGACCGTTATCATTTGGACACAGCCCCTCAGCCAGACGCACACGCTGCCTTATAATCTCTCTTTCTTTAAACACGCAGCACCTGAATCTCGCTTTCAATCCGGGAATCATCTGATACGGCAATTCTTCCTTCTTTTCGTCAAACTCTCCCGCATATGCCAATTTTGCCACTTCATACAGCACTTCATGCTTAATTTTCATAATTGTTACATCGTTTGTCAACATTGCTCTTCAACCGCCTTTCACTGACTAATACTCTGAACACAGGACAGCCTGTATATCTCTTATGTTTTATCTTCTTTTAATTAAAATATAACATTTATACATCACGCCTTCAACACTGTTTTTATTTTCATACAAACGTCAGCAAACATATAAAACAAAGCTTTACCAAAAATAATTTTACGAAAAATATAATAAGGCTTTAACCGGCAAGCTGATATCTGAACAATCAAATGGTATTAAACACAGTACTCAGCCTCTTTTTCCGGTGTCTGACAGTCTCTCATCAACCTTAAAATCGACAAGAAGCTTTACTCCAAAAGCAAGAATGCCAAAACAGTTAAGTCTCATAGCCGCGGCAAAGACTCGTATCATCAATCTGTATACAAAGGATGGCACATTTCTCACTCTGCTTCCAAACGACATTTTTTTAAAACATTCACGCGACAAATCATATGAAGCATAGATTTTCAAAAGTTTTTTCACTGCCATTACGCTCTTATTTGTATATATATATTCCATTTTTGCGTCAAAAAACGCCGCAAAAAATATTGTATATGCAACTAAATCCGAATATAAATGAGCTTTATTTTTTTTCGTGAGCTCGGTCTGCAAATCCTCCGCTATCCCCATCCAATCACGGTAACCGTTATCACGGTATGAATTTGAAACAGACTTCTCGTTCCTTCGGTAAATATAAACATTCCTGTCTTCAAATAAATATCGCGCTCCGTTAATATAGCACATATAGTTATACATCTTATCCTCTGCATACCTGTAATCACCGAAACTTATACCGTTCTCTTCAAGAAAAGTTCTTCGGTACATTTTCGCCCAGACGTAAGAGAGAGTCCCCGCTGAAAAAAATCCGTCAAAACGAAACCGGCATGAATCTCTTTGTTCACCTGAAAAAACACTGTTTCCGACCGTGTCAAGAAGTCTTCCTCTCCACAGCCTTTTATAATTTCCGACCGCAATATCCGCCCTGCAGCCCGATGTCTCCTGCTCTGAAAACATCTCTACAAATCCCTCTACAACACTTCTGTCCGGCAGGTAATCATCTGAATCCACATACATAATATACTCTCCGTCCGAATGTTCAACGCCGCAGTTACGCGCAGCGCCCGCAGATGCGCAGTCAGCCTCATATACAAAAACATTTTTATATCTCTTAGCGTACTCCGCGCAGATTTCACCGCTGCCGTCGTCAGATGAATTCTCGACAAGGATAATTTCCGTATTTTCATAGCTCTGCATGACAAGGCTTTCAATACATTCCCTGAGATATTCCACGGCGTTGTGCACAGGCACTATAATTGAAACTTTTTCCACTTCGATATACAGCCTCACTTGTCTTTATTTTTTCATTATACTATAATCATTTTACGAACTCCATATATAAAAGTTTGAATAATGAGGTCAGACAATGAACAAAGAATCTTTGCTGGAAAAGACACCTATAGACTTGGTATATAAATATATTGACTTAAATGACCCTGCGCTTAAACGTGAAAACGCTGTCCGCAAGGATTATGACAACGAGGAGCTTCGATATTCTCTGCGCTCTGCCCTTAAAAATATCCCATGGGTAAGACAGATTTTTATAATAATGCCCAACGAACGGGTTCGTTTTCTTAAATCGCCCGATGAAATCTCAGAAAAAATTAAATATATTAAAGACAGCGACTTACTCGGCTTTGACAGTTCCTCCTCAACAACATTTGAATTCAATCTTTGGAGACTGTCAAAATTCGGCTGCTCGGAAAACATTATATACGCAAATGATGACTGTTTTTTTGGCAGACCTCTCAAAAAATCAGATTTTTTCTATGAAGATATTACGGGAATAAAGCCTTATACAATTTACAGCGGTGCAGTCGGAAAAAACATGCGCGCTTTGATTTCTGCTCAGTATTCGTGCGCAGCCGGACTTTTAAAAAACTGCAGTCCTAATTCTATGCCCGGCTTTTATTACCGTGTGCTCTGCGCCCACAAAATAACATGCAGAGCGCTTCCCGGAATAAAACTTACATTTCCTAAATATCCGCTTCACACGCTTCACAACGCAATACCTTTAAAATTATCCGAAATAAAAGTGTGCAGCAAACTTATATCAAAATATTACGATAAGCCTGAAATATGTCTTTTGAGCCGTACAAATTCAATTTTTCAGCCCTCATTTCAGAACTTATACAGCTTTTATTTTGTAAACTATGCCGGTCGAAAAATTAACAGCCGGCTTACCTACACCGTCACCAGCATACAAAGATGTGCAAGCACCGCTCTTGATTTTGACCTTTTCTGCCTCAATACCGGAGCCGACGGCGGCTCTGAAAAAGCCAGGCTTACGGAACGCCGTGTCATGAAAAGTCTTTTTCCCAAAGCAACAAAATACGAGCGCGTATAAACGCGCCCGCATTTTAGCTTTAACTCATAATGCCTTTATTATTCAGTTATTTACCCCAGCACAACGTCCAAAGTCATCATAATCGTAAACCCGAGCGCAAACATCAGCGTTCCTATATTTGAATGCTTTCCCTCCGACATCTCCGGTATAAGCTCCTCGACCACGACATAAATCATCGCCCCCGCAGCAAAGCTTAACAGATACGGCATTGCTGGCACGATAAACTGAGACATTAAAATCGTTATAACAGCGGCAGCCGGCTCCACAATCCCGGACAAAACACCGTACCCGAAGGCTTTGCCTTTGCTCTCTCCCTGAGCACAGAGCGGCATTGATATAAT
>CASFUI010000351.1 GCA_949297565.1 uncultured Eubacteriales bacterium | reverse complement strand
CCTCAAGCTCTGTCATTGCTGCCATAGCTGTTCCTTTCTTAATTACATTTTATGCAGAACTCTTCTCTTTATATAGGTAAAAGTATAGTCCTCTCCTTTTTCTGCAAGCATTTTCAGCAGCTTATAAAGCAGCTTCTCAGTATCCGGATGCATAACATAATGTCCCAATCCCTGAGCAAAATAATTCAACGCATCGGAATCAGTATATTTCCCCTTGTGATATATCCTGCTTGCGGCAACACGGTCACAAAACATTTCGACTACATATTTAACAGGCATTTTCATTCCCACAAGTCCCTCTGACTTATCCATAGGATAATCAATCCAGTACTCATAATGATGTTTATTGCGCCCCTTGTGATGAAGCCATGCCCCGGAACTTCCCTCCGCCTCTCTCTGGGCATTGTTCGGACTCCTGTCACCCTGATAGTACTTTACTCCGGGTATAAATTCCGTCGGAGTATATTTGGATAAATCATGTAAAATTCCCTGTCTATAAAGACCTACTCTGAAACAATATTTCATAACCAGCAGCTTATGCTCATTAATCGTACAAAGATGTCCGCAGAAATTTTCAGCAAATTTAATCATATTCATTCTTCTTTAACTTTCTCACCCTTCGCCTTTATCCTTCTGTTAATATATACCCTGAAAAGCGCATATATAACCGAACAAATTGGTATAAACGTGAGCATTCCCACAACACCAAACAGATTTCCTCCGACAGTAACAGCCACCAAAACCCATATCCCCGGAAGTCCAACTGAATTGCCTACTACATGCGGATATATGAGATTTCCCTCTATCTGCTGAAGAATAAGGAAAAGCGCAACAAAACCTATCGCCTGCATCGGATTCGATATACAGATAAGTATAGCTCCAACTATACAGCCTATAAACGCTCCTACAATCGGTATCAATGCAGTAACCGCAATCAGAACTCCGATAAGCAGTGCATAAGGCATACGCAGAATAGACATGCTGATTACAAACATGCTTCCCAATATGCACGCCTCAAGACACTGTCCCGACAGAAAATTTGCAAAAGTATTGTCAGTTATGCTTAATATTTCAAGCACTCTGTCAGCCCTCTGCTCAGTCATAAGAGCATACATAATTTTCTTTGCCTGTCTTGAAAGCGTCTCTTTCTGAAACAGCACATATATTGAAAATACAAAACCGATAAAAAAGGTTGTCACTCCTGATATAATTCCGCTTACCGCGCCTATTCCGCCTGTAATAACCCCCTTTGTGCTGTCAGATAAAAATGTAGCCGCAGACTTAAGAAGCTCCTGCCAGTCGATATTTATATTTTTTATATACTCCTCTATCTGAGGAAAAGCGTTGAGCTGGCTTATAGCCCAGTTCTGAAGATTTGTGGCAGCTCCGGGGATAGCCTTAAGCAAATCCATAATAGTCTTTGTGAGCTGAGGTATAAGCACCATAAGTACAATAGCGAGTACAAGTATTATCAGAAAAAGAGTAATTAAATATGAACATACCCTGCGAAGCTTGGCAAATCTTGGCGTGTTATATTTTTGACCTTTGAACAGGTGTTTTTCAATACTTCTCATAGGAACATTAAACACAAACGCTATGACTGCACCAACAATAAACGGAGTTATCAGCTTAAAAAAAAAGCTGATATAGCTTCCGATTGTATTGATATTATGAACTCCCCAATAAATAATAATCAATATTGTGCCTGAAATAATTATCTTCTTAACGCTTTCATCTTTAAATAATTTATTCATTTATTTGTCCCCAATCAACCCAAAAAACAAGCCAGTATATCTATTTAAACAAGTTTATCAAACGATTTTATTTGCGTCAAGGAAAAAATATGTTAAACTATTTAAACGTAACAGTTCAGCCATAATCTGTATGACGGGCAAATGGTGCGGACTGAATTGTTACTTTTAAACAATAATGCATTAATACAGGAGAACTATGTAAAGATGAAGCAGGACGCAAAAACAACAAATGACTTCTCGCAAGGAAGTATTATAGGCCATATGATTCGGCTGGCAGGTCCTATGACGCTTGCCCAGCTCGTAAACGTACTTTATAACATAATAGACCGTATATATATAGGCAAAATCCCCTATGATTCAACAAATGCGCTTACCGGACTCGGTGTTGCATTTCCGATTTGTACGATAACAATAGCCTTTGCTAACCTTGTAGGTATGGGCGGCGCTCCTCTGTTTTCCATTGAGCGCGGAAAAGGCAACGAAAGAGAAGCGTCCCGCATTCTCGGCAATTCCTTCGTGCTTCTTATAATTCTCGGCGCAATAATAAGCGTTTTGGGCTTTGCTGTCAAAAAACCTGCTCTGTATCTTCTTGGAGCGAGCGACGCCACATACGGATACGCTGATTCATACATTTCAATCTATCTGTGCGGAACTATATTTGTAATGCTGAGTCTCGGTCTTAATTCCTTTATAAATGCACAGGGCTTTGCAAAAACAGGGATGCTGACTGTTTCTATCGGCGCGCTCTGTAATCTTATACTTGATCCAATTTTTATCTTCGGAGCAAATATGGGCGTAGAAGGCGCAGCTCTCGCGACAGTTATCTCCCAGTTTGCAGCCGCGCTTTGGACTTTTCGCTTTTTGACGGGAAAGAAAACCATTATAAGAATAGAAAAAACCAGCCTGAGACTAAATCTGAAGCGCACCTTAAAAATATTCGGACTTGGACTTTCCGGTTTTACAATGTCAATCACAAACAGCGCCGTTCAAATGGTGAATAATTCTGTTCTCTCCGTATGGGGCGGCGATATATACATTGCCGCAATGACAGTAATCAATTCTGTGCGTGAGGTCGTACAGATGCCTGTCCAGGGCGTGTCCAACAGCGCACAGCCTATTATCAGCTTTAACTACGGAGCCGGCGAGAAAAAACGTGTAAAAAAATCTATACTCTACATGTCTGTCGCTCTGCTTATATACACATCTGCCGCATGGATATTTGTTATGCTTTTTTCAAAACAGCTTGTTCTTCTCTTCAATAATGACACCGCGCTTCTTGGCTCCGCAATAAGCTCAATGCATGTGTACTTTTTCGGATTTTTTATGATGTCATTCCAGTTTGCAGGACAGGCAACCTTTACCGCGCTCGGCCGTTCAAAGCAGGCAGTATTCTTTTCTTTATTCAGAAAGGTTTTTATAGTCATACCTCTTATTTATATTTTGCCGCACATAGGTGGTCTTGGAGTAACCGGAGTTTTTATGGCTGAGCCCGTGTCAAATTTCATCGGAGGGCTGGCATGTTTTACAACTATGTACATTACAGTTTATCGAAAATTGTAAATTTTCCTGAACTTTTTTACAAAACCTTACCTGTTAAGATATTAACATGTTAAAATCAACAAAAAACTCTTGTTAAAAATTTATCTTCGTTGTATTTCTTCACAAAATGGCATATAATTAACTACACGGGGTTTATAAAATACCGTTCATTTTAACTGCTGCGCGGACAGGCTGTGCGGCAGAATATCGCAGCCAACAGGAGGGATTTATATGGCATTACACGTTATGGACGAGGCGAACAGATGTCTTCAGTGTAAGGTTCCGCAATGCCAGAAGGGATGTCCTATCAATACAAACATTCCTATGGCAATTCGTCTTTTAAAAGAAAATAAATTAAATGAGGCCGGCAAAATGCTTTTCGAGAACAATCCGCTCACAACGGTGTGCAGTCTCGTCTGCAATCATGAAAAACAGTGCGAAGGTCATTGTGTACTGGGCAAAAAGGGCGCTCCGGTACACTTCTCTTCTATTGAAAACTACATATCAACCACCTATGCCAACCAGATGACTAACGGTCCCGCTAAGTCTAACGGTATTCGTGTTGCCATTATAGGCTCCGGTCCTGCCGGAATTACTATCGCAATCATTCTTGCGCGCTATGGCTATCAGGTTACTATATTTGAGGGTAAAGATAAAATCGGCGGCGTTTTAAGATACGGTATTCCTGAGTTCAGACTTCCGAAGAGCGTACTAGATGATATTGAATACCGCCACTTAAATCTTAAAGGAATAAAAATCCGCCCAAATACTCTTATAGGCAGCGCTATCAGCATTGATGATTTATTCCGTGACGGCTACAAGGCTATTTTCGTAGGTACAGGCGTATGGAAGCCTAATTCTCTCCATATTAAAGGCGAGACCTTCGGAAACGTCCATTTTGGTATCAACTACTTAAATAACCCTGACAGCTATCATCTCGGTGAGCGCGTAATTGTAATAGGCGCCGGAAACGCCGCTATGGATGTGGCACGAACTGCTATCAGAAAAGGTGTGCGCAATTTAACATGTTTTTCTATAACAAAGGAAGTAGCAGCAAGCCACTATGAATTCAGCTATGCTCAGCTTGAGGGAGTTCAGTTTGAGTACAATAAAAAACCTATTGAAATTAAAGATAACGGAGTAATTTTTAAGGATGTAATAGAAAATGAGGACGGCTCATTCACGGAGGTTGACGGTACAGAGAAATTATACGAATCTGACAGCGTTATTATATCTATAAGCCAGGGACCTCAAAACCGTCTTGTTAATAATACTAAAGGGCTTAAATCAAATTCCCGCGGTCTCTTAGAGGCTGACGAGACAGGCCATACCTCGCGTCCGGGCATATTTGCTTCCGGTGACGTTGTAAACGGGGCCCGCACTGTCGTAGAAGCAGTTGCACACAGCAAAATTGTGGCAGAGTCAATGCATGAATATATGCAAAGTCTCCCTAAGGATGAGGAGTAAGCCACGCATAAGAATTTTTAACTTTTTAAACCCGTATCAGGCATAAGATTTTGTGCCTGACACGGGTTTTTATATTATCGCCTGTTTTTTTAATCACTTTGCAAAAGTCATAAACCATTCAACTGTCTGAGGGTCATAATGGGAGAAGAATAAGCTTTGGCCTCCGTCAAGCTCCTCAATCCTTTTCATATCTTCAGAATCCAGAGCAAAGTCAAAAACATTGATATTTTCTTCCATACGCTCTCTGTGCGTTGACTTAGGTATAACTACAACTCCGCTTTGGATAAGAAAGCGCAGAGCCGTCTGTGCGACGCTTTTTCCGTACTTTGCACCTATTTCTTTAAGAACGGGATTATTAAAATAATCGTTCTTTCCTTCCGCAAATGGTCCCCATGACTCAATCTGCGTACCGTATTTTTTCATAACGTCCCTTGCGATTTTCTGCTGCTGGAATACATGTGTTTCCACCTGATTGACAGCCGGAACAACCTCGCAGAAATTTGCGATGTCTATAAATCTGTCAGGATAGAAGTTGGAAACGCCAATAGCCCTGACTTTTCCTTCTTTATAAGCCTCTTCCATTGCATGGTATGTCCCATAATAATCATTAAACGGCTGATGTATCAGAAGCAGGTCAATATAATCTGTCTGTAATTTGTGGAGCGACTCCTCAATAGAAGCTTTTGCCTTTTCATACCCAGCATTACTTATCCATACCTTTGTAGTTATAAAAAGCTCTTCACGGGGAACACCGCATTTTGTTATTGCGTTTCCCACGCCTTCCTCGTTTGCATAAGCCTGCGCCGTATCGATAGAGCGATACCCGACGCTTATTGCGTCAAGAACACATCTTTCCGCCTCGGCAGGGTCAACCTGATAAACTCCGTATCCCAGCACCGGCATTTTAACTCCATTGTTTAATGTAACATATTCCATAAAAAGCCTCCTTAATATTATTATTCATTAATCCATTTCTCAATATCTTTTCTTGCCCCCTGAACACTTCCTCCGTGAATTGCAAGGCCTTTATCAACCTTTGCCGAAGGACACAGCTTTTTTATATCGCTTACACCGCTTCCCATGCCGCTGCCTTCATGTGTACAGAAGGGCTTAATTGTTTTTCCGGTGAAATCAAAATGTTCCAGAAAAGTAAACACAGCCATTGGCATGGTGCTCCAGTAATTCGGAAACCCAAGATAAATTGTGTCGTAAGCGTCAATACTGTCGGGATATGATTTAAGCTCAGGACGGGCTTCACGTTTCTGGTCTGACTGCGCCTGCGCTATACACTCGTTATAGTCATCAGAATATGACTGCACCTGCTCAATCTTAAACGAATCGGCGCCCGTCAGCTCTGCGATAATCCCGGCAGCAACCTCAGTATTGCCTACCGTCAGTGTCTTAATCATTCCGTTTACATAATTTTCTCCGGCTCTTGAATAAAAAGCTATCAGCTTATCTGACATATCAAACCTCCATTCCGCATCTTTATGTGTATATTATAAAACGCTTTTACTTGACACGGAATTTCCGATATGTCATCATTATATTAACTT
>CASFUI010000350.1 GCA_949297565.1 uncultured Eubacteriales bacterium | reverse complement strand
CGGCGTCACAGAGTATATATTTCCTGTCATAATGGCGTTTACACTCGTCTTTATGATTTCCAATAAAAATATAATTTCTGTTGTGAGAGTTAAAACGGCAGCAGTGTATGTGCTCACAATACTTTTGTCGGGGATGTGGCAGCGTATAAGCAACGTCCCGGAACTGGCGCAGACTGATGTGGGAGAATTTTTTACATACAGCGCCGAGCACAAGACAGGCGGAGGGTTTTTCGGAGGGCTGCTCTGCAAAGCCATGGAGCCGATAGGCTTTTGGGGCAGTATGGTAATACTGGTGATACTGGCGATTATCTGTATTGTAATAATTACGGAAAAGTCGTTTATCAACGGTGTGTTGAATATGAAAAACAGCGGGACAAGGATGGTGCATGCCGCCAAGCAGGATTATGATATATACAGGGAGCACTCAAACGAGAGACTGTTAAAAAGCCGGGAAGTTCAGACTGATGGGCTTGAGGAGACGGAGGAGGAGTATCTTAAGAGACGCAGACACAAAAAAGAGGAGAAACTTAAAGAGCGGCTGGAAAAGCAGGAACTTAGGGAAAAACGTGCCGAGAGCCGTATGAATAAAAAAGTTCGCGGTGTAACTTTAGATACGCGGCTTCCAAGAGAGGAAATATCGCGTGACAGTATAGATGTTCACGAGATTATGGCTGATGTAGAGCGAAATGATGAGTATACGCCGGATATATATGACCCGTCAAAGGATGATATTGAGCCTGTATATACGGAGCATGTAATCACACCGATACCGGACGATGAAGTGAATGTTTCTGAGCATAGTGTTTCTGAACAGCATGTTCATGTACAGCAGGCAAAGGAACAGCAGATGCCCGAAGAGCCGGCTGACACTGTAATGCCTGCCACGGTGTCAGCTCAGCCTGCCGTAATGTCAAAAGACGCGTCAGCGGGACAGTCATCGTATGACAGCTATGTGTTTCCGCCGACAAGCCTTCTTAACAAAGTTACCGGAAAAAGCTTAAAGGGGCAGACGATTGAGAACAGGGAGACCGCGATGCGCCTTTCACAGACTTTGCAGAATTTCGGAGTAAAGGTGACTATCACGGACATAAGCTGCGGTCCGTCTGTTACGAGATATGAATTGCAGCCGGAGCAGGGTGTAAAGGTCAGCAAAATAGTATCGCTGTCAGATGATATAAAGCTCAATCTGGCTGCTGCGGATATAAGAATAGAGGCACCGATACCTGGAAAGGCGGCAATCGGAATAGAGGTTCCAAACAAAGAGCCGGGAAGTGTTTCCCTCAGGGAGCTTTTGGAGAGTGACACGTTTAAAAATAATCCGTCGGCAATAGCTTTCGCTGCGGGAAAGGATATTGCGGGGAAAATAATTGTCGCGGATATTGCAAAAATGCCGCATCTGCTTATAGCAGGAGCCACAGGCTCGGGAAAATCGGTTTGTATAAATACAATTATAATGAGTATTCTCTATAAGGCACATCCGGATGATGTAAAACTTATAATGGTTGACCCCAAGGTTGTTGAGCTTAGTGTGTACAACGGCATTCCTCATCTGCTGACGCCGGTTGTGACAGACCCTAAAAAGGCTTCAGGAGCGCTTAACTGGGCTGTAAACGAGATGACAGACCGATATAAAAAATTTGCTCAGATGAATGTGCGTGATTTAAAGGGATATAACGCCAAGATTGAAAAGATTGAGGTCGCTGAGGGAGAGACACCTCCTGCCAAGATGCCGCAGATAGTAATTATCATAGATGAGCTTGCAGATTTAATGATGGTGGCGCCGGGAGAGGTTGAGGATTCAATATGCCGTCTGGCACAGCTTGCAAGAGCGGCGGGAATTCATCTCATCATTGCTACACAGCGTCCTTCCGTAAATGTTATCACGGGACTTATAAAGGCAAACGTACCTTCAAGAATAGCTTTTTCCGTATCGTCAGGAGTAGATTCAAGAATTATAATTGATATGAACGGTGCCGAGAAGCTTCTGGGAAAGGGTGATATGCTGTTCTTTCCATCTGGTTATCCTAAACCTCTCAGAGTACAGGGCGCATTTGTTTCAGATGAGGAGGTCGGAAAGGTTGTAGATTTCCTTAAGGAACACATGCAGCAGGAAGTAACATACAACGAGGAGGTTACAAACACAATAATCGCTGCACAGGCAGGAGGCGACGACAGGCATGACAATGAAAGAGACGCGTATTTTGCCGACGCCGGACGGTTTGTGATAGATAAGGAAAAGGGATCTATCGGAATGCTTCAGAGGTATTACAAAATCGGCTTTAACAGAGCAGGGCGAATTATGGACCAGCTCGCAGAGGCGGGGGTTGTCGGGCCTGAGCTCGGAACTAAGCCGAGAAAAATACTCATGACGCATGAGGAATTTGAGACATATCTTAAACAGAATAATTTGTCATAATTCACTTATTTAAAAATACAGGAATTCGTATTGGGTTTATATATTCTATTACATTTATAAAATATTTTATTAACTTTGAGATGCGATGGACGCATTGGAAGGGAGTCTCCATGAAAATAAAGAGTGATATTGAGATTGCACAGGAAGCGAATATGCAAAACATCCGTGACGTAGCCGCAAAGGTCGGTATCTGTGAAGATGATTTGGAAATGTATGGGAAATATAAGGCTAAGATTTCAGATACGCTTTATGAGAAGTTAAGCAATAAAAATAACGGAAAGCTGATACTTGTCACGGCAATAAATCCTACACCTGCCGGAGAGGGAAAAACCACTATAAGCATAGGACTGACACAGGCGCTGTGCAGGCTTGGAAAAAAGGCGGTAGCGGCGTTAAGAGAGCCGTCACTTGGACCGTGTTTCGGCATTAAGGGAGGAGCTGCAGGCGGCGGATATGCGCAGGTGGTGCCTATGGAGGAGCTTAATCTTCATTTTACCGGAGATTTTCACGCGATAACATCTGCAAATAATCTTCTGGCCGCGATGCTTGACAATCATATAATGCACGGAAACTCACTCAGAATTGACACAAAGAGAGTAGTATGGAAACGCTGTCTGGATATGAACGACAGGTCTCTGAGAAATATTGTAATAGGCTTGGGAGGTAAACTTGACGGAGTAATGAGGGAGGATCATTTTATAATAACGGTCGCTTCTGAGATAATGGGCGTGCTTTGTCTTGCTGAGAATATGAAGGATTTAAAACAGCGGCTTGGAAGAATGATTGTGGCGTATAATGCTGACGGAGAGCCGGTGACCGCAGACGATTTGAAAGCGACAGGAGCAATGTCTGCGCTTCTTGCCGATGCTGTTAAGCCGAATATGGTACAGACACTTGAAAATACCCCTGTGCTTGTGCACGGAGGACCGTTTGCCAATATAGCGCATGGCTGTAATTCAGTAAGGGCTACAAAGCTGGCTTTAAAGCTGGGCGATTATGCCGTCACGGAGGCTGGTTTTGGCGCCGACCTCGGAGCGGAGAAATTCCTTGACATAAAATGCCGTCTTTCTGGGCTTAAGCCTGATGCCGTTGTTATTGTGGCAACTGTCAGAGCATTAAAATACAACGGCGGTGTCGCAAAAGAAAATCTGAACAAAGAAAATCTCGAGGCGCTGAGAGCCGGAATTGTAAATCTTGATAAGCACATTGAAAATATGCAGAAATACGGTCTCCCTGTTGTTGTAACGCTCAATGCCTTTGTTACTGACACAGAGGCAGAGTATGAGTTTGTCAAAAAACACTGTGAAGAGCTTGGGT
>CASFUI010000349.1 GCA_949297565.1 uncultured Eubacteriales bacterium | reverse complement strand
TTATCTTTGATTTGCTCACAAATCCTACTGAGATATTAACAGATGAAAACGGATGGGTAAAAGGCATTAAGTGTGTGAAAATGGAACTTGGGGAGCCGGATGCTTCAGGCAGAAGAAAACCAGTTGAGATTGAGGGCTCTGAGTTTGTAATGGATCTTGATGCTGTTATTATGTCTCTTGGTACATCTCCAAACCCACTTATAAGCTCTACTACTAAGGGACTTGAGATTAACAGGAGAAAGTGCATTGTTGCAGAGGAGGAGAACGGACAGACATCTAAGGCAGGTGTCTATGCCGGCGGTGATGCGGTTACGGGCGCGGCTACGGTAATACTCGCTATGGGAGCCGGAAAAGCTGCAGCTAAGGGAATTGATGAGTTTTTGAGTAAATAAAAAAGAAAGACCTTGAGTCATTTTGTGACTTTAGGTCTTTCTTTTTTGCGGCAAAAAACACAACAGGATTTTTGCAAAAATATTATTGAACTAGACATTTTTACAGGAAAATATTTTTTCAATATATTCATCGGCTATCGCATCTGCAATTTCTTCTTTTAAATCGGGATATTTTTCTGAAATTACATTTTTTATGTAGCTGCTTCTGTTGAAATATTTCATTTCGTCAGCCAGCTCAGAGCCGTCGTATGAGCTGTCGATTATCTCGGCATTAAGATTTTCGGAAAGCCAGTCCTGTATTTCGGTATTAGTCCGGCTTTCAGCGGCGATTTTTGACTTTGCATTCCTTGCAGCTTTAAAAGAAATAAACGCTATAACAATAAATGCGGCAAAAAGTCCTATTAAAACTACGTTTGTCAATATTCCTGATGCTCCTTTTAAGGAAAAAAAGTGAAGCACTCCAAAGTCGTTTAATAAGACAATCACAAGCCCGGCTATACCGCATACCAGAAAGGTTATCGCTGATGACAGATTATCCTGATATTTTTCCTTTGAATTTTCATAGACGTTTCCCGTGGTTAACTGTTCAATAAAATTTTCTTCATCAGCGGCGTCTGTCTCTTCATAAACGGTATCATTGTTTTCGATAACGTCAGTGCTGTCCTCAATAGCATCATTAATTTGGGTATTTTGTTCATTGTCCATGTTTTTCATTGATACTCCAATCCTTGATCTGTTAAATTTGCAGACAAAGCTGTAAAGACAGGAATAACCGGCTTTGCGCCGTATCCAGCTCATGCTCAAATATAGAAAGCCTGCACATTGACTCACATTATAACAGTAAAATGTGAAAAAATAAAGAACGTATGTGAAAACATTGATAGGCACTGCAAAAAAGATTGCGGTCGAAGCCTCGTGCTTGCGCGTAAGCTCTTTGGCGTGTATATTTAATTGTAAGAGAAATATCTGGAAAAAGACAGATTGCACATGGTTTGAGAATTTGAAAATAATCGTGCGTCATCATATAGAATGGGAAGGGAATAAAAAAGTACTATGAATATTTTGATTTTAAGCGGAGGCAGCATGGATGAAACATGGGCTGAAGAGTGGATTAATGATAAGAGCTTTGATTTTTGCATTGCTGCGGACAGCGGACTTGAAAAGGCTGACAGACTTGGAGTGAAAGTTGATTTGCTGCTTGGAGATTATGATTCTGTCGATAGCAGATTGCTTGAAAAGTACAGAAGCGATACGAGGACAATTACCTATCCATGCGAAAAGGATTATACGGATACGCATATTGCAGTAAAAAAGGCGATAGAATATATTCAAAAAAATGTTTCAAAAAGACATGGAAACAAAGGCATCGACGGAGACTTCGGCGTGTTTGAAGATGCTGATTATACGCGAGGTTCAATTTCAATAATAGGAGCTACGGGAACAAGGTATGACCATGCGATTACAAATATATTCGTGATGCAGGAGGCGTTAATGGCGGGGGTGGAGTGCGCAATATACGATAAATTCAATAAAATATATCTTAAGGACGCAGCGTTTGATATAGAAAGAGATAAGCAGTACGGAAAATATCTGTCATTTGCTCCTATGAGCGAGGAGGTCACTCTCAGTCTTGCAGGAGTAAAATATCCGTTAGACAGGTATGTTCTGAGACAGGGAATGAGCATTTGTCAGAGCAATGAAATAACAGAAAAAACGGCGCACGTTGATATAATTTCCGGAAAATTGGTTGTATTTGAGACGAATGATTAGATAAATGCTTGTATTTTAAGAGTGATTGTTATAAAATAAACAATAGATATTTTATTACTGATTAGGAGGTTTCGAAGATGAGTAACACAACACCGGTGTCAGCCAGGGCGAGAATAGACGCTATTCTGGATGACAGCAGCTTTGTTGAAATCGGTGCGGGCGTCAGAGCCAGAGCCACTGATTTTAACATGACAGAAAACGCAGCTCCGTCTGACGGTGTAATAACCGGATACGGAGTGATTAACGGTAATCTTGTGTATGTATACAGCCAGGATGCCGCTGTGCTTGGCGGAACGATCGGAGAGATGCACGCGAAGAAGATCGCAAACATCTATGACATGGCAATGAAGATGGGGGCACCTGTTATCGGTCTGATCGACTGTGCCGGGATGAGACTTCAGGAGGCTACAGATGCACTGGAGGCATTCGGCGGTTTATACTACAGACAGACAATGGCTTCAGGTGTAGTTCCGCAGATTACAGCCATTTTCGGCACTTGCGGCGGCGGACTTGCCATTGTTCCGGGACTTGCTGATTTTACATTTATGGAGTCGAAAAGTGCCAAACTTTTTGTAAACTCTCCGAACGCTCTGGAAGAAAATGATTCTTCCAAGTGTGATACTGCAGGAGCTGAGTATCAGAGTTCTGTAGCTGGGCTTGTCGATGGAATCGGAACAGAAGCGGAGATCCTTTCTCAGATCCG
>CASFUI010000348.1 GCA_949297565.1 uncultured Eubacteriales bacterium | reverse complement strand
CATTAATATAATTCTGTATTTCATCTGTATTGTTAAAAAATACCGGGAGCTGTGATAACAGCGTCGCCATCACGGCACGCTTTACAGGCTGTGAAACCTTTCCAAAAAGCTCCTGTAAATTAACAATCAAACCCTCGCACACTCTATCCGCATATTCGTCATCAGGTATGTCAGTCAGCGCCTCATCTCTTCTAAGCTCAACAAAATCGCTTCCCGACTGAAGCATTTCTGCCGATTTAAGCGCCTCGTATGCCGGGGTAAGCTGTTCCTGTGATATTTCATCGCTGTAATCACGCATCGCCAGTTCAACTGCATAATCGCACTGACTTACAGCGCCAAGAATGCGTTCCTGCTTTCCCTCAAACAGTTCAAATTTATCAAGAATACTATTGTCCAAATTATGATTTTCGGAATGCGCAGAGCAGACATGGCTGACTATTGATGATGCAAGCTCCGTCTCCTCAACATCTCCGACAGTAAAATCAGCTGTGACAACTATTGTGTACAAGTCATTTACCATCTGCTGAAGCAGAACAAAATAATCCGCGCACCTGTTCATCTTATCGGCGCCAGCCGCAAGCGCGTCGTGAAGCTTGGCGTATTTTTCCCCGTCTAAAGCCGCATAGTCCGCCTCCTCAAACATGTTAATCAAATCATGCATATCCGGCATGATTTGATCAAAGCTTTCAGGTATCTCTATCATTGCCGTTGTGCGCAGTGAATATGCAAAATCATCTATTGTTCCTCTCTGCGCCCCGTGATATAAAGAAAACGCTTCCCTCAAATATTCAAAAAACTTACTCTTTGAAAGACGCATCGGAAGCTGTCCGACAATCTCGGCAATTTTGCTGTGAATAACAACATTATCGCGGTCCGATAAAATATAATGCATCAGGTCATTTGTAAGATAAGTATTATAATACTCTCTGTCAAAGTTATTTTCTTTAAAGCGATACTCTACCCTGTTCAAAACATGCTCATAAATTCTCAGACGGTCTACAAACGCTGTCACCGTCTCCATAATACCCGTAATCTTTGTTCTGAGAGTATCTACTTCTTCCACAGTCAGTTTCCCGCCTGACACAAGTCTTAAAGCAAGCTTGTTAAACTCGGCGTAGCACTCCTCAAAAAGCGGCTCTTCTAATGGCTCTTCCATGTACATATCAAAAACCGTATAATAATTCATAGCCAGCTTGATGTACGCAAGGGCATGATACATGGAATTCATGCCCTTTGCATACTTATCAAGATTGATGCCCAAATTTTTACCCTTGCTTATCTCAGAGGCGACATAATTCAAATCTTTCATTTGCAGTTCCTTATTAAAAATTTTAAGATTATTTTAAATTCAATTTATCAAGAATATCACAGAAGTCAAACGTAGCAAAATAATCCTTAGGAGTCTCAGCTCTTCTTATCATCTGAACTTCACCGTCTTCCTTCAAGAGAAGCTCTGCCGAGCGAAGCTTTCCGTTATAATTATAGCCCATCGAAAATCCGTGCGCTCCTGTATCGTGTATAATCAGATAATCTCCTATGTCAATCTTAGGAAGCTTTCTGTCTATAGCAAATTTGTCACTGTTTTCACAGAGTGAGCCAGTCACATCATACAGATGGTCACATGGCTCATTTTCCTTACCTGCAACAGTAATATGGTGATATGCCCCGTAAATAGCAGGTCTCATAAGATTGGCCGCACATGCGTCAACGCCTATATACTCCTTGTGAATGTGCTTTTCATGTATGGCTTTTGTCACAAGACATCCGTACGGGCCGAGCATAAAGCGTCCCAGCTCCGTATAAATAGCAATATCGTCCATTCCGGCAGGCTTTAAAACCTCGTCATATACTTTGTGTACATTTGCACCGATAACAGAAATATCGTTAGCCTCCTGGTCAGGCTTATAAGGTATTCCGATACCGCCCGAAAGATTGATAAAACGAATGTCGGCGCCTGTCTTTTCCTTGAGCTCTACCGCCAGCTCAAACAGAATTTTGGCGAGTGTCGGATAATACTCATTTGTCACTGTGTTGCTTGCGAGGAATGAGTGAATTCCGAAATATTTGACTCCCTTTGATTTAAGAATTTTAAACGCCTCTATTATCTGGTCATGTGTCATTCCGTACTTGGCGTCTCCAGGATTGTCCATAATGGAAGTCCCGAGTTTGAAATATCCACCCGGATTATAACGGCAGCTGATTGTCTCAGGCAGCTTTCCGTCAAGCGCCTTTTCAAGAAATTCTATATGTGTAATATCATCAAGATTTATTGTAGCGCCAATCTTTGCCGCATACTGAAACTCTTCTAACGGCGTGTCGTTTGAAGAAAACATAATCTCCTCAGGCTTATAGTCCAGCGCATAAGCCATCATGAGCTCTGTCATTGACGCACAATCCACACCGCAGCCGTAGTCCTTTAATATTTCTAAAATAAATGGGTTTGGCGTTGCCTTAACCGCAAAATATTCTCTATAACCCTTATTCCACGCGAACGCCTCCTTAAGCTTCTTTGCGTTTTCTCGAATTCCCTTCTCGTCATACAAGTGATAAGGGGTAGGATATTTTTTATCAATTTCCTTTAGCTGTTCAAGTGTTACAAATGTCTTTTTTTCGCTCATTTCCCAAGCTCCTTCCTCGTTATCGCGATTGTCTGCTGCAAAGATTGTATCTTACATGATTAAATTTGTCAAACGCAATGCCTTATACAAAAAATATATCCACAATACAATCAATTATCTTTTTAAGTATGATTGTACTGTGGATATATTTTTATAAATTACTATAGATTATAGCAGCCCTTAAACGCGCTGACATCTACGTCAACAGACTGACCAACATTAACCTTCCGTAAATTAATGCAGTCCACAAATGCCTCAGAGCCTATTTTCTTTAATGATGAAGGAAATACAACCTCTTCAAGACGAATGCAGTTTTCAAAAGCATTATTGCCTATTTCCTCGACCCCCTCAGGAAGAATAATCTTTACAATATCTGTTCTGTCAGCAAAAATATCCTCTGATATGTAAGTAAAATCTGTCATATCAATCTCTTTGACTGTTTTATTATATAAGTATACTTTTATTCTCTCTTTCATTACCCCACCTCGCAGATTTTATAATTCTAATAATTGTGCCACCAGCGGACTGACAGCAGATGCCTGTGCCTCATAAAGGCTTTGAGGACTTGTTTTAATAATATTATCAAAAGCCTGAGCTGTGGCAGGCATAACCACCCTATTTATCCATTCCGTATTTATAT
>CASFUI010000347.1 GCA_949297565.1 uncultured Eubacteriales bacterium | reverse complement strand
CAGCTTGTAAAGGAAGTTGCTACTAAGACAAACGACGTAGCTGGTGACGGTACAACAACGGCTACTGTTCTTGCGCAGGCAATGGTAAACGCAGGTATGAAAAACCTTGCTGCAGGCGCAAATCCTATTATTTTGAGAAGAGGTATGAAGAAGGCTACTGACTGTGCAGTTGAGGCTATTGCAAAAATGAGCCAGAAGGTCAACGGAAAGGACCAGATTACAAAGGTTGCCTCAATTTCAGCAGGTGACACAGAGGTTGGACAGCTTGTCGCTGACGCAATGGAGAAGGTTTCAAATGACGGTGTTATCACTATCGAAGAGTCTAAGACAATGAAGACAGAGCTTGATCTTGTAGAAGGTATGCAGTTCGACAGAGGTTATATCTCTGCATACATGGCAACAGATATGGATAAGATGGAAGCAAATCTTGACGACCCATATATTCTTATTACAGATAAGAAGATTTCAAATATTCAGGAGATTCTTCCTCTTCTTGAGCAGATTGTTCAGAGCGGAGCAAAGCTTCTGATTATCGCTGAGGATATTGAGGGTGAGGCTCTCACGACATTGATTGTAAATAAGCTGAGAGGAACATTTAACGTAGTAGGCGTTAAGGCTCCTGGATACGGCGACAGACGTAAAGAGATGTTAAAGGATATTGCAATTCTTACAGGCGGTCAGGTTATCTCAGAAGAACTCGGACTTGAGCTTAAGGATACAACAATGGATATGCTCGGACGCGCAAAGTCAGTTAAGGTACAGAAGGAAAATACTGTAATTGTTGACGGCGAGGGCAGCAAGGAAGATATTCAGGCAAGAATTGCTCAGATTAAGACACAGATTGAGGATACAACATCTGATTTCGACAGAGAAAAGCTTCAGGAGAGACTTGCAAAGCTTTCAGGCGGCGTAGCTGTTATCCGTGTAGGTGCGGCAACAGAGACAGAAATGAAAGAGAGCAAGTTAAGACTTGAGGACGCTCTTGCGGCTACAAAGGCAGCAGTTGAAGAAGGCGTTATCTCAGGCGGCGGCTCTGCATATATTCATGCATCTAAGGAAGTTGAGAAGCTTACAAAGACGCTTTCAGGCGATGAAAAGACAGGTGCAGAGATTATTCTTAAGGCGCTTGAGGCTCCTCTGTATCACATTGTGGCTAATGCGGGACTTGAGGGCTCAGTTATTATCAATAAGGTAAGAGAGTCAGAAGTCGGAACAGGCTTTGATGCATTAAACGAGACATATGTAAACATGATAGATGCAGGTATTCTTGACCCTGCAAAGGTTACAAGAAGTGCTCTTCAGAACGCGACAAGTGTCGCATCAACACTTCTCACAACAGAATCAGTTGTGGCAACAATAAAAGAAGACGCTCCGGCAATGCCAGCAGGCGGCGGCGGAATGGGAATGATGTAACGCGTATCCTACGAGCGCTGCGTCATAATAAAAATAAGACCGCACGATGTGCTTGCACATCAGTGCGGTCTTATTTTTATTATGACATAGCGCGACAGCGCGTATCTCCCGTATCGCGAAGCGATATGGGAGATAACGCGGCGCTCGTGCATTGACATAATGTATCAGATGATGTATATTAAAAAAAGAAAATATGTTTAATAAATATTCAGGAAATGAGGACTGTTATGTATAACGTATCAACAGAACAGATAATTAAAGTAAAGGCTCCCAAGAACTCAATTATATTCAAAGCAGTTATGATTATCGCCTGTATACTTGCCGCAACGACTATTCCTGCGACAAATGCGTTTGGAATAATATTATTTGCGGTGCTGGTCGTTTTCACTGTTTTTGTTTTTAGATATTACAACGCCGAGTATGAATATTCATTTGTGGACGGCGAGATGACGGTGGACAGAATTATGGCGAGGACCAGGAGAAAAAGATGCGGGGTGTACGACATAAGCAAAGCAGAGCTTGTGGCGCAGGTTGGCTCGCAGGATGCATTAAGACTCGAGCACAGACAGCTGAGGACTCATGATTATACAGCCAATGAGGGAAATGAATCATGTGTGGTAATATATACATTTAATTCAAACAATGAGCTTGAAAGAATTTATATTGAGCCGTCTGAGGAAATGCTTAATGCATTCATGGAATGTGTCTCAAAACAGGCTTATAAGGTGCCGGATGATTTTAAGCCTTATACGCGCAAGACAGAAAACAAAAAATAATATAACGCAGAACTTTAGTTTAATATAGATGATCAAAGTCAGCTGCGCAGCGGCAGGAAGGCGCAGCATGCGTCTTTGCATACGGCGCGGACTGAGCTGATGCATTTGTTTATATTTTCTTTGGGAATTTCCTTGACTTTTAATTTTCTATTTGTTATATTGTCAGGTAATATTTATACCAAAGGCAGATTGCTAATCTGCCTGATACACAAAATATCCGCGGCATGAAAATGTTCGGATATTTTTCTACCAATAGGAGCATTTGCTCCTTACTATTAAGAAGAAAGAGAGGATACGGATTACAATGGGTAAAATAATTGGAGAAGGTATTACATTTGATGATGTGTTATTGGTACCGCAGTATTCAGAAGTAACGCCTAACATGATTAACTTATCAACACAGCTTACACAAAACATTAAGTTAAATATCCCGCTTATGAGCGCGGGAATGGATACCGTAACAGAGCACAGAATGGCTATCGCTATGGCAAGACAGGGCGGAATTGGTATTATTCACAAGAATATGTCTATCGAGGCTCAGGCAGATGAGGTTGATAAGGTTAAGCGTTCGGAGAACGGCGTAATAACTGACCCATTCTATCTGCATCCTGACAATACACTTGAAGACGCCAATGATTTAATGGCAAAGTTCAGAATATCCGGTGTTCCTATTACTGATGATGCTGGAAAGCTTGTAGGTATCATTACGAACAGAGATTTGAAGTTTGAGGAGGATTTCAACAGACCTATCAGCGAGTGCATGACAAGCGAAAATCTTATAACTGCACCTGTTGGAATTACTCTCGACGAGGCAAAGAAGATTCTTGCTAAAGCAAGAAAGGAAAAGCTTCCTATCGTTGACAATGATTTCAAGCTGAAGGGACTTATCACAATTAAGGATATTGAGAAGCAGATTAAATACCCTGCATCAGCACACGATTCGCAGGGAAGACTGCTTGCGGGCGCGGCTGTCGGAATTACATCAAATGTTATGGACAGAGTGGAAGCGCTTGTGAACGCCAAGGTTGACTGTATTGTGATTGATTCGGCTCACGGTCATTCAAAAAATATTATCACGACTCTTAAAAATATCAAAGCTGCATATCCTGATTTGCAGGTTATCGCTGGAAATATCGCCACAGGTGAGGCAGCAAAGGCTCTGTGTGAGGCTGGCGTTGACGCTGTAAAGGTAGGTATAGGACCGGGCTCTATATGTACTACACGAGTTGTAGCAGGTATCGGTGTTCCGCAGATTACAGCAATTATGAGTGCATATGAGGAAGCTAAAAAATATGGCATTCCTGTTATTGCTGACGGAGGTATCAAGTATTCAGGTGATATTGTAAAGGCTATTGCCGCAGGCGGAAATGTTTGTATGCTCGGAAGTCTGCTTGCAGGCTGCGACGAGGCGCCTGGTACATTTGAACTGTTCCAGGGAAGAAAATATAAGGTTTACAGAGGAATGGGCTCTATTGCCGCTATGGAGAACGGAAGCAAGGACAGATATTTCCAGACAGACGCAAAGAAGCTTGTTCCTGAAGGCGTTGAGGGACGAGTTGCTTATAAGGGTCTTGTGGAGGATACAATTTTCCAGCTTATGGGTGGACTTCGTTCAGGAATGGGTTACTGTGGAGCGCCTGACATTCCGACGCTTCAGGAGACAGGACAGTTTATAAAAATGTCTTCAGCGGCCCTGAGAGAGAGTCATCCGCATGATATTCATATCACAAAGGAAGCGCCTAATTACAGCGTTGAGGATAAATAAAAATCAAGAGAGTTCCGGCTTGGAAATGAGCTTCGGGGCTCTCTTTTTGCTTGCACAATACAGGTGATTAGAGTATACTTATTTTGATATTGTCGTATATTTGCAGAAAATGCATGAAGTTTTTGATACAAATAAGCCCTGTGAGGCGCACAGGCTTTATTTGTGTTAAAACGAACAGAAACGGAGATTTTTATGAGAGACGTTTTGCTTAGCAGCTACATAGCAAAGAAACACAAGGGAGAGAAATTCACGGATGACGAGCTTAAGGTGCTTAAGGACGGAAATCTTGAGAGTATGGTTTCGACCTTTGTGCCGCTCAAGAATGAAAAATATAACCTTCAGCTTCAGTGTGTGCTTAAAAGCATGAAGTACTATATGGGAAATGAAGTTTATCTTGAGCAGGTTAATATGGAGGATGAATATAAGGAACATTTCGTGGGATGTCAGATGATGGACGGTGACGAAGAAGTCTTTTTTGCAATAGGGGGAAGTGACGATGCGCTTCTGAGCGTGGCGTCAAGATTTGCAGGAGAGGATTTTGAAGAGTTTGATGCGGATGCGTACGATGCGGTCTGTGAGTTTATTAATTGTACAAATGGTATGTTTGCCACAAAACTTAGTGACCAGTCGATAGAAGTTGTGCTCAGACCTCCGGTTTTTTACGGTGATGCGCATATTTCAGGGAAAAACGGCTTCTACGTGGTGACGATGGGACTGCCCGATGTAAAATTTAATGTGATTATGTCAGTGTCTGACGAGATACGGTTAAAAAGTTTAAAAAGTAAT